>CAZGJC010000017.1:0-34206 GCA_964526505.1 uncultured Clostridium sp. | reverse complement strand
GGGGAGCCAAATTAAGCACTTGCTATTGCAGGTGCTTTTTTGTACGTTAGAGGGAAAATATATGACTGTTAATATGATGTCGTTGGTTCGGAGCCTTACGTAAATGCTTCGCATTTACTTACCGAGTTTTCCTGCGAAAAACTTCGCACGGCGTTGCCTTACGTAAATGCTTCGCATTTACTTACCGAGTTTTCCTGCGAAAAACTTCGCACGGCGTTGCCTTACGTAAATGCTTTGCATTTACTCGTCGAGTTTTTCTGCAAAAAACTTCGCAACGGGGAGCCAAATTAAGCACTTGCTATTGCAAGTGCTTTTTTGTACGTTAGATGAAGAATATATGACCGTTAATATGATGCCGTTGCTTTGGCGGCAAATAATTATACAACTATCTGATACTTGTTTTAAAAATTTTCTTTTAATCAACAGATTATTATTATTATTATTATTATTATTATTATTATTATTATTTGATATTATGATATAAAAACAGCGGGGTGGGATTCTCATGAAAAAAGTAATTTCCATAAATAAGAAAATACGTAACAAATTGATTATAAGAGGAATTATTTGCCTTATCATTGCCGGAGTTATTTTATTTACAGGCTATATAACGACTAAACTGTACAGAAATAGTGGATTTGTTGTAACGATATACTCGCTTTGTGCCGTGATTATTGCTTTTATTGTTTACAAAATCTCATTTTTTTGGCTTTTATTTGACAAAGATTATAATGGAAAAATAATTTACAAGAAACTTAGGCATGATATTACGTTCCGTATAAAGTGTTGACTTCGTGGAGACATATACGTCCCACTGTATATATGGATCTTATTATTAGGACAGATAGAGGCAGGAAAATTCAAATTACATATAATTGCAAATTTATTTCTGAAAGAAGTTATTGTCTCGACGACAAGGTAAGACATATTAAGGGGTTTAAATACCTGCTCGTATTAGATGACAGAAAGTCTGTTTTTTGCCCGATGTGTGCAACTACACTTGATAGTATGAAGTGTTCCAAATGCAACATGTATTTTTAAAATTCAAACACCATTTATTTATCCAAAATAAAAATATCAACACCTCTGATCGTTTATGTCGGGGTGTTTTTTACGGTGTGTTCAAGTATTATCATAGAAATTTTTTAAAAACAAAATACCACATAATATAAATTATGTGGTAAAATTTTGTGTGCAGGTCTATTGTAACACAGAAAAAATATTTTGTCAATAAAAAGTAGAAGCGTTTTCGTGCTTTTTTGTGAAATCTAACAGTCAAAAAAAGTGAAAATCTACGCAGATAAAAAATATCTTTTTTGAAAATGAAAAAAATCCTAAAATTCAGGGATTTTACAACGTTATTTTTTACAACATAATTTATATTATGTTGTATTTCACAATGGAGGATGATTATATGAGAAAATGTATTTACGGTTTGATTGCAATATTTATTACGCTAATAACGTGTATGATTGTATTTTCGGCGTGTGATACCGGTGACGATAAAAATACGGAATATGAAACGGTAGCAAATACCGAATCTCAAATTGACGAGGAACAAACAGAGAGTCCTACGACGGAAGTGGTGACATTGACCGAATGCGAAATGAACGGACATAAATGGATTGAGGCTACTTGTACTACGCCTAAAATTTGCGAAGTTTGCAATGCGACGGGCGGTGAAGCATTAGGACATAATGAGATAAGTCACGATGGCAAAGAGGCAACTTGTACGGATGATGGATGGAAAGCATACGTAACGTGTTCGAGATGCGAGTATACCACATTTGAAAAGATAGAAAAGTCGGGTCACGATGAGATAAATCATGAGGGAAAAGAACCTACCTGTACAGAGGATGGATGGAAATCTTATGTTACTTGTTCAAGGTGCGATTACACAACGTTTGAAAAAATCGAGGCACAACATAATTTCAAAGACGGCATATGCGACATCTGCGGTGAGCGTCAAAGTGAAGGATTAGAATATGAATTGAATGCAGACGGTACTTATAGCGTTGTCGGAATTGGTACTTGCACCGACACGAGAGTTGTTATTCCTGCCATATATGACGGAAAGTCGGTATCGGGTATAGGCAACAGTGCATTCAAGGGTAACGAGAATATTATGGAAGTTGTTATAGGTAAGAGTGTAACAAGTATAGGATGGATGGCATTTTGTGATTGCAACAATCTTATAAGTGTCACAATCGGTGAGAACGTAACAAGTATAGGTGCCGGTGCTTTCAGGGAGTGTGCTAATTTGACAAGTATTACTATACCGGATGGCATAATGAGTATAGGCAATAATGCATTTTTGTATTGCAAAAATCTATCATATAACGTATATGACAATGCAAAATATTTGGGAAACGAAGATAATCCGTACGTTGCACTGATTAAAGTTAACGACACGGAAATCACTTCGTGTCAAATTCATGAAAATACCCAATATATAATATCCGGGGCATTCTCTTGGTGCGGTAAACTTACAGATATAAATTACTCCGAAACAACAAAAGAGTGGAATGACATAATCAAGGAAACGTATTGGGACAGCAACACT
This sequence comes from uncultured Clostridium sp., assembly GCA_964526505.1. GTDB lineage: Bacteria > Bacillota > Clostridia > Oscillospirales > CAG-272 > SVTX01. The sequence goes on along the minus strand of CAZGJC010000017.1, from coordinate 31,643 downwards.
GAGGATTACGTCGTTCATTGCAAAGACGGAGAAATAACAAAATCTGACAGAGCGGGGAAAATTTGCAACAAATCCAAAAGGGATAAATTGGTTTGACGTATGAAAGTATTGACAAAGGCACAGCGAAGTTATATAATGATATAAACACATCGAGATACGGAGGCGAGCATTTGTATTATTCGATTATACCGATGATTTTATTGATTATTTTGGTTTTTATTATGCAAAGAAATCAACAAATCATCGCAATGATGACGATTAAAAGGAGAGCGGGCGAGGACATGAAAGAACTTGTAAAAAAATTTGTGGGCAAAGAATGTATAATATACACCTACGGCGGAATGTCTCAATTTACGGGAGTTATTACGGAGGTTACGGACGGAGCGATACTTATAGAAAATCAAGGCGAATTACAGGCTGTAAATCTGAATTTCATTGCACGCATACGTGAATATCCGAAAAAGAAGAACGGTAAGAAAAAATCCGTCGTTATAGATTGAATTAAAAAATATTTTATATTATTATTGACATTGAACCGGAAGTGTGCTATAATGATATCAGATAGGTTAGCGACACCTAACTCGGCGTCGCTAATTTAATCTTACTCGGTTAGTTAAAACTAACTTGACGTTTTAATAAAAGGAGAATTTAAAAATGTATAAAATAACAGTTGAGATAGACGGAATGGCTTGTGGAATGTGTGAAGCACACATAAACGATTGCGTGAGATCGCACTTTTCGGTAAAGAAAGTTGAGTCGTCACACAAAAAAGGAACAAGTATAATAATAGCGAAAGAAGAAATACTGGAAGATAAATTACGCAGTGTTATTGAAAAAACGGGGTACACCGTAAAATCCGTATCGGTCGAACCTTATGAGAAAAAAGGGTTTTCACTGTTTGGAAAATAAGGAGGTAGAATGGTGTTAGAGTGGATTTTGAGTTCCGAATTATGGATATCCGTTATCCTCTCTGCCATACTTATATATCTTGGTGGACTGATTAAGAACGGTCTTTTGAAATTTTCAAGAAAAATATCGAAAAGGCAGGGAGTTAAATAGCGAGAAGTCCCGATAATTTACAAATAAAATTTAAGCAAAAAACATCCGAGTTCAATTCTGAACTCGGATGTTTTTATGTTGCTCGTCGTTGAATGCACGTGTCGAATTTTCAATAATTTTCTTCATGAATTTCAAAATATGCCTGAGGATGAGCACAAACAGGGCATACTGTGGGAGCGTTTTCTCCTACTACAATATGACCGCAATTACGGCATTCCCAAACTTTTACCGAACTTTTAGCGAAAACTTGCTGTGCTTCAACGTTAGAGAGAAGTGTACGGTAGCGTTTTTCATGTTCTTTTTCTATTGCTCCGACCATACGGAATTTTTTTGCAAGTTCGGAAAATCCCTCTTCTTCGGCGGTTTTCGCAAAGTTTTCGTACATATCCGTCCATTCGAAGTTTTCGCCATCTGCCGCCGCAGAAAGGTTTTGAGCGGTGTTTCCGATTCCGTCAAGTTCTTTAAACCACATTTTTGCGTGTTCTTTTTCGTTATCTGCCGTTTTGAGGAAGAGGGCGGATATTTGTTCAAATCCTTCTTTTTTTGCCTTGGATGCGAAATAAGTATACTTATTTCTTGCCTGCGATTCGCCTGCAAATGCTTCCATCAGATTTTTTTCGGTTTGTGTTCCGGCGTATTTGTTTGCCATATCTTTATTGTGTCCTTTCTTATATTTGTGAGACTTTGTCTCAAATTAACATTCTTTAAGATATTTTATTTCGTTCTGTGAGAGTTTTCTCCACTTTCCCACGGGGAGGTCACCTAAATTCAAGTCGCCTATCGCAACACGGCAAAGACGGGTGATTTTAATGCCGTGAGAGTCGCACATTCTTCTTATTTGGCGATTTCTGCCCTCGTAAAGTCGGAACTCGACGCACATTTTTTGTCCGTTTTGGGAGAGTTTTTTGACCGTCACGGGGGACGTCAATCTTCCGTCGATGAGAATCGGGTCGCCGAGTTTCTGGACGTCTTCATCCGACAAGTCGGCATTTAGCGTTACGTGATAAATTTTCGGTACTGAATGTTTTGGATGGGTGAGTTTGTTTGCCAATTCACCGTCGTTTGTAAGTAACAGCAAACCGTCGGAGTTCATATCCAAACGCCCTATGGGATAAAGGCGAATTGGTTTGCCGTCGGTGTCTTTTAAGTCGCTGCACAGTTGGGTTACGCCAACCCGTCCTTTTTCGTCCGACAGAGTTGTTACAATACCACGTGGCTTATTCATCATAATGCAGAATTTATCGTCTGTTGGCAGTGTAACTATTTTGCCTTTATATTTTACCACATCATTTTCGGGGTCTATTTTTTGTCCGAGCACTGCCGTGACGTCATTGACAACGACGTTTCCTTTTTCGATTTCGGTTTCTGCCGTCCTACGGGACATAATACCGCAATCTGTGAAATATTTTGAAATTCTTATTTTTTCCATAGTTGTGATTTCTTACCTTTTTTGAAAAAAGGTAAGCCAAAAAACTTCCTTACGTTTTTGATAAGCGTAAACTCAAAATCTTCTTGCTTTTTTTGAAAAAAGTAAGCCAAAAAACCTTCTTACATTTTTAATATTCGTTACTTCTCAGAATGATTAAAAAAAGACCAAATTGAGAATTTTTTCGTTTCTTGCGGTACTGTTTCGGTGGCGGTCAAAGGCACACGTAAAATCTCCGTTTCTCCGACATAAAGAACAAGCGAACCGACTATATCGTCTTTATTAACTCTGCCGAAAACAAATCTCGGCAATTCGGTTACGCATCGCAGATTATCACAATTACGAGGTACAATGGCAGACAATTCATCACGATTTGAAACGGTTACCAAATCTTTTTCGGCTCCGACAATCGGAAGGGAATATGTAAATTCAAGTGCGTTATACACCACTTTACGTTCGTACAGCGAAGAGGCGAAGTCCAACAATATCTTATGGTCGTTCCAATCGGACGGAGCCGAGAGCGTTACGCATATGAAGTCCACTCCGTCGGATGTTGCGGAACTGACGAGGCAACGACCGCTCCTTTTGGTAAATCCCGTTTTTACACCCGTTGCACCATTGTACGTTTTAAGCAATTTATTGTGATTGATAAGCAGTCTTACCCCTGCCGTTTTGTTTAGGGGAATAGTGATTTTTTGGGTTGAGACCATTTTGCAAAACGTAGGGTTTTGCATAGCGTACCGTGTTATAAGTGCCAGTTCCGATGCCGTGGTATAATGCTCCGGTGAATCAAGACCGTGAGGATTATCGAAATGGGTATTTGAAAGCCCGAGAGACAGTGCTTTGTCGTTCATCATGGCAACAAAGTTTTCAAGCGAACCACCGACATATATGGCTATTGCAACAGCCGCATCGTTTGCCGAGGACAGGAGCAGAGCATAGAGCAAACTTTCAAGCGTAAGTTCCTCTCCCTCATAGAGGTAAATTGACGACCCCTCAATTCCCGTCGCCTCACGTGGAATTTTAACTACTGTATTTATATCGGAATTTTCAAGTGCCACAACAGCCGTCATGATTTTTGTTGTTGATGCCATAGGCAGTCTTTCATTGCAATTTTTTGACCAGACGACAGTACCTTCGGACGCTTCGATGACAATCGCACTTTTTGCCGATATCTCGCTTTCGTCGGGCTTTTTTGCTGTATTCGAACTGATAATGACTTGTCGATTTTCGGTTGTGGTGGTCTGCACGGTGTTGGATGTGCAACAAGACAGACACGCAACGCACAGCAAAACAGATACAACCGGAATAATTGATTTTTTGACTTTAAACCAAGGCGACACGACAAATCCTCCGTGCAATTGTTTGAAACTTTATAAAAATATATTTGCACCGAGGAAAATTTATGACGGTTACCTATCAGTCTTTGTTTTCTTCCGTATCTTTGTCTTTTGCGAAAATTGCCTTGATTTTTGCAATGATTTCGGGAGAGCGGTCTATAAGTTCGGAAACTTGTTCAATAGGATCCGTGGGATTTTTAAGACCCACATTGACGATTTCAACGTCTCCGTCAGGAGAAACACAGAGAAAACCGACGGGCTGGATGGATATACCCGTTCCTCCGCCCGCTCCGAAGTTTTGGGGTTTTGCGTGTTCGGATTTGTCATTGAAGTCCACTCCGCCCGTTGCGTATCCTATTGCTACTTTGGATATGGGAATTATGGTCGTTCCCGACGCCGTATTTATGGGTGAACCTATTACGGTATCGGCGTCGATAATGTTTTTAACCTGCGACAGTGTCGCCGCAATTACTTCTTGAAGTTTGTTTTCTGATGCCATAACGAAATTTCCTTTCGATAATTTATATTTTATCTTTATTTCACTTGCTTTTGCGGTTGAATTTTAATCCAACCGAATATTCCCTTGAACGCAACCTTGAACAGAACGCAAAACAGACCGAATAAATTCATTGAAAAGTAAATTTTAAGATCGGCTGTTATCTCTTCCGACAAGTAATCGGGGACGATTTGTATATCCATTGAGTTTTTACCGTGTAGGTGCGAACGCTTGTCCATAAGAGCGATAACGGCACCGCATCCGGCATAAATTCCATACCAGTGGAGTGCAACCTGTGCCGCATCGGCACCTCCCACGTTTAAATGAAGTTTGCAAATTTTTATATGAAAGTGAGAGAAGAACGTGGAAAAGAAAAGTTTAAGCAATTCAAGGGAGAGGGAGACAAGATCGCCGATTTTCGGTCGGCTTTCTTTTTTTTGCTTTTTCATCGCACGTTTTTCTTTTTTTGAAAGACTTGCGAGTTCTGCCTTTTTTGCTTTTTTCTTTAATTGCTTTTCTGATTTTTTCTTTGCTTTTTTTTCTTCCGATTTTTTGCGTTTCGCTTCACGCTTGGCGATTTTTCTCGGCGTGTAGTCGGACATTTTGTATTTTTTTTCTTTTTTGGGAAGAATTTTGATTTTTATGCCGAACACACGAACCGAAAGTTTAAGTTCTTCTTTAAGTTCAAGACAAACCGATGCACGCACGGAAAAGAGCAATATAATTATTGCAAGAATTATAAGTAATGCAATTATTATTACCACTCCCTTCGGTGATGATTTTATAATTCGGATTATTCTTTATTTGTGTTTTCGGGTTCGTTTTCCTGCGTTTCTTCTTTTTCCGGCTGTGGGATTATCATCATTCCCACCTCGCCTACAAGACCGATACCCACACCCTCTTCGTCACTGCCCGCACTCGGTGTAAATTCGCATTGCGGTAATTCGTCAAGCGAACTCAAACCGAATACACGCAAAAATTTTTCCGTGGTTGCGTAAAGCATGGGACGCCCCGGTGCGTCAAGACGACCGCAACAGGCTATGAGATTTTTGTCAATCAGTGATGTCATGGCGTATGAAGAATCTACACCTCTGACCGAATCCACGTATGAACGTGTAACCGGTTGATTATAAGCAACGACTGCCAAAGCCTCCATCGTTGAATTTGAAAGGTTGCCGCCTCGCTTTATTCCGAGGGCTTCTCGTATATAGGGCATATATTCTTCTTTTGTCGCAAATTGGCAGGAGTCGGGGTAGGTGAGAAGCATTATGCCGTGTGTGGATTTTTCGGAATTGTATTCTTCCGACATTGCCGTAACTATTTTTTTTACGTCATTTGATGAAAGCCCAAGCACTTCGGATAATTTTTCATACGTTACGGGGTGACCTGCGGCGTACAAAATGGCTTCGATTGCTCCCGATATATTATTTAATCCGATATTTTCTTCATTCATATTAGTACCTCACTTGTGTCGGTCAAATTGTGATGCCCCTCATCTGTTTTACCTTTTTCCGTTTCATCTGCCGTCTCATCGGACAGATTTTCGTTGATGATGAATTTTGCGTCCTCGCCCATAAGGGAAGAGACACCGCTCTCGTCGCCGGATATAAGTATTCTTCTTACTTTTATAAGTTCAAGGACGCCGAGAAATATCGCTATCATATCATTGAGAGATACGGAGTCATCGAGAAGTTCACGGAGCGAAGTCTCACGTTTTTGCGACATTCTGTTCATAATTCCCACGATTTTAACTTCAACGGGAACTATGGGTTTGCTTATCATGGGTGTAAATACTTCCTTATCGGGAAGAGGGCGGTTTTCGTTGTACGTCAAAATTCGTCTGACAGCCAAGAGCAAACTTTCGGTTTCTTGGTCTGCGACAAATGATTTGTCTATTGAGATTTCATCGGTGTCTTTTTCAAGTCTTCCGCTGAATTTCGCATATTCTGGCAACAGTTTTTTTGCCGCCTCTTTTGCCTGCTGATATTTAATAAGCATTTCGGCAAGGGCAAGGCGTGGGTCTTCTTCTTCCTCGCATATTTTCGGAAGGAGAAGTTTGCTTTTTATAAGCATAAGTTCGCTTGCCATAACGAGAAATTCGGAGGCGATATCCATATCCATCGCTTGTGCCGCAGAGATATATTCCATATACTGCTCGCATATGAGATTTATCGGAATATCTTCTATATTAAGTTTGTTTTTTTGTATCAGGCTTAAAAGCAGGTCAAGCGGTCCATCGAAAAGATCGAGGCGATAACTTAAAGTCTCCATTTGGAGTCCTCCGTCTTGTGAGTCTTGGATTTATAAGAACAGGTTAAACAAAGCGTAAAATGGCGACGCAACCAAATTCATAAGTTTTTCGGCTATAAAGGATGACAAATAAATTCCGAAAACACGTGAAAGAACAAGATTTACCACCATAACGATGATAAAAGTATATTTTTCGTATTGCATAAGTTTGAAGTACCATTTTGACGGCAGTATGGCGGTTATAAATCTCGAACCGTCAAACGGCGGAACGGGAATTAAATTGAATACCATAAATATGAAGTTATACATTGCCGACAGATAAAAGAACGTATACGTTATGGAAAAAACGTTGAGAACAAATTCCGTCGGTTGCATATTTGCCATAAGTTTATATTCCAAAAATACGGTTAAAGCCGAAAGAAACGTACTTATTATACCGAGTATAAAATTGGCAAGCGGACCTGCTATACCCGAAATTGCCATTCCTTTTTTGGGATTTTCAAAATTTCGTGCGTTAATCGGAACCGGTTTTGCCCAGCCGAATCCGAATACAAGCATACATATTGTTCCGACAAGGTCAAGATGTTTTGACGGATTTACGGTTACACGACCGAGGTTAAAAGCGGTTCTGTCCCCCATTTTGTATGCGGCGTAAGCGTGTGCCGCTTCGTGGCAGGAAAGTGCAAACAGCACTATCGGTACCGAAAGCAGTAATTGGATTATGGCGATTTTTATATCTCCCGAAGAGAGAAGTGAAAAAAGCATTTTTGCGTTTTCCTTTCCTTGTTAATTTGAAGTTTTACACGCACGTGCAAAACACGCAAACTGAAAATTTCGGTTTATACGTCAAGTCTTACAAGGTCGCTGTAAGTTTCCCGTCTGACAACTTCTCTTGCCTTTCCGCCCGATACGAATATTACGGGCGGACGGGGAAGACGGTTATAATTGGAAGCCATGGAGTAGTTGTATGCACCCGTTGTAAGCACTGCCAGAATATCGCCACGCACGGGTTTTTGTATGTCCATGTCCTCACCGATAAGGTCACCCGACTCGCAACACCTGCCCGCAATGGTCGCTCTGAAATCACGAGGACTTTGTGCGTGATTTGCTATGAGAGCGGTATATCTTGATTGATAAAGTGCATATCTGGGGTTGTCGGGCATACCTCCGTCGATTGAAATATAATTTTTAAATCCGGGGATTTCCTTTACCGAACCTACCGTATACAGTGTAATTCCCGCAGCGGCTATTATGGAACGTCCGGGTTCAAGGCGAACTACGGGAGTTTTTATATTATGGCATTTACAATAATCGGTGACGATGGCACCTATGTCGGATATTGCCTTTGCGTAATCGATGCATGGGTCATATTCGGTGTATCTGACGCCGAATCCGCCACCGAGATTGAGTTCGTCAATTTCAAAGTTACATTCTTTCTTGATTTGAGAAATAAATCTAACCATTATATCCGCTGCATCCGAAAATGGCTGAACATCGAAAATCTGCGAGCCGACGTGACAGTGGAGTCCGCACAAATGAACACAGGGAAGCGAGATGGCAAGTTTGACTATTTCCATAGCCTGTCCCGTTTCGATGGCACTGCCGAATTTCGAATCTACGCTACCGGTCATAATTGCCTTGTGTGTGTGAGGGTCTATTCCGGGTGTTATTCGGAGAAGTATGTTTTGAATTGTTTTGCGTTTTTGTGCTTCTGCGTTTACGGCATAAAGTTCGTCGATATTGTCCACCACAAATTTTCCGACACCCATATCCATTGCATCGGATATATCTTTGTCTGTTTTGTTGTTTCCGTGAAAATATATTTTTTCCGCCGGAAATCCCACTTCGTTGGCAGTGTAAAGTTCACCGCCGGATACGCAGTCGATTCCGAGACCTTCTTCCGATGCTATTCTGTATATTTCCTTGCAACACAGTGCCTTTGATGCAAACAGAGGCAATGCACCTTTGCCGAAACTTGCCTCGGCAGAGGAAAGATACGTTCTCATATTCGCTCTTACAACGTCTTCGTCGACAACGTATGCGGGTGTTCCGTATTCTTTTGCGAGTTCTACCGTGTCAAGTCCGCCTATTGTAAGGTGACCTTTTTTGTTTGCGGACAGATGAGGATATAATATCATAGTTTGAAATCCTTATTATAGTTGTAAAAATGATTAAAGTTTCACTGACGTGAGTTTGGAAATTTCCGTCCATAACTCCTGTTTTCCTTCTCCTTTGAGGGAAGAAAAGGGAATTATCGGGGTACCTGTTGCTATCAATTCATCGGAAGATATTACCGATATGTTGTTCTGACGCTCGGTTTTGTTGAGTTTGTCAACCTTTGTAAGCACAATTATATACGGTATTCCCACAGAGTTCATCCATTCGAGCATCATAGCGTCGTCGTTTGTAATTCCGACACGGCTGTCTATAAGTTGAACGACGCCACGGATGAGATCGGCGTTTTTGTTTTTTGTAAAATAACCGTCGGTGAGATTTGACCACTTGCGTCTGTCTTCTTGATTTCGCTGTGCAAATCCGTACCCCGGGAGGTCTACGAGGAAGAGTTTGCGGTCAACCTCGTAAAAGTTTACCGTTATGGTTTTTCCCGGAGTGGACGAAACACGAGCAAGCGATTTTCGTCCGAGCAGTGTATTTATAAGCGAACTTTTACCCACGTTGGAACGACCTGAAAGTGCAATCTGCGGAATCGGGTCAGTGGGAAATTGGCTTGCAAATCCCGCTGTCATTTTAAGATTTGTGTTTTGTATATTGAGTCCCATAGATCGGCAACCCTCTTTTCTTTAAATTGTTGTTTCGAAAGATTATTTGTTCGTTACTCGTATCTCTTCCGAATGAGTAGGTATGTTTATGGAATAATTTATCTCGTTGTGCGTATTCGTCGATTTGAGATTTTTTTGTGTGGCAAGTGCGTGAGTTAACACGTCGTTTGCGTTTTTACAGGGAATTATTTCTATGCCCTCACGCACAAGACGGTCAAGTTTTTCTACGTCTTTGAGGTTGTCTTGCGGAATGAGGACGGTTTTGACGCCTGCCGAATATGCCGCCATTGTTTTTTCACGAAGACCGCCTATTGCAAGCACTCTGCCTCTGAGAGTAATTTCGCCGGTCATGGCAACGTCACGTTTGACGGGAATTCCGGATAACGCACTCACAAGAGCGGTAAGTAACGTAACCCCGGCACTTGGACCGTCTTTCGGAACGGCTCCTTCGGGTACGTGTATATGTATGTCACGTTTTGAATAGAAGTCCGAGGGGATATTGTATTCCGACGCTATCTGACGAACGTACGTCAGTGCGGTTTTTGCCGATTCTTTCATAACGTCTCCGAGGCTTCCCGTGAGTTCGAGTTTACCTGTGCCGGGTGTTGTTGCAACTTCGATTTTGAGCAGGTCGCCCCCGGATTGAGTATAGGCAAGTCCGTTTACCACGCCGATTTCGTCATACTCCGATATTTTTTCAGCAGTGAATTTCTCCGCACCTAAAAATTCTTCGAGATTTTTGAGCGTTATCGTAACGCTTTTGCGTTTGCCGTCTATAATTTGCAATGCAACACGGCGACAGAGTCGTGCGAGTTCACGTTCAAGGTTTCTTACACCCGATTCTCGTGTGTATGCATCAATTATTTTTTCGAGTGCCTCGTCCGATATTTTTAACGTTCTTTTGTTCAAACCGTGGCGTTTTAATTGTCTCGGTATCAGATGATGCTGTGCTATTGCCGTCTTTTCGCTTTTGGTGTAGGTGTGGAGTTCTATTATCTCCATTCTGTCTATAAGCGGACGGGCAACAGTATCGAGGCTGTTTGCGGTGGCAATAAACACGCAGTCCGAGAGGTCGAACGGCAATTCTATGAAATGGTCTCTGAAAGACTTGTTTTGTTCGGGGTCCAGTGCTTCAAGTAACGCACTTGCGGGGTCTCCTCGTCCGTCGCTTGCCATTTTATCTATCTCGTCCAAAAGGATAAGCGGATTTTTGCTGTTTGCGGATATAAGTGCATTTATAATTCTGCCTGGCATTGCACCGACGTAGGTTTTTCTGTGTCCACGAATGTCGGCTTCGTCACGAATACCACCGAGGGATACTCTCACGTATTTTCGGTTCATAGCCTTTGCAAGAGATGACGCAATGGATGTTTTTCCGACACCGGGAGGTCCGTAGAGACAAATAATTTGTCCTTTGAGATCGGGGTTGAGCTGTTTTGTCGCAAGATATTCGAGAAGTCTCTCTTTTACGTCGTCAAGACCGTCGTGGTCTTCGTCGAGTATTTTTCTTGCAACTTCAACGTCGGAGCGGTCGGATGTTTTTTTGTCCCACGGAAGTTCGAGACACACGTCGAGATAGTTGGAAAGAACGGTAGCCTCGGCAGAACCGAATGGAGTTTTGGAAAGTCGGTCATTTTCTTTGAGAAGTTTTTCCTTTACTTCATCCGGTGCGGAAAGAGAGTTTATTTTATCATAATATTCATCGGTGTCTCCGGCACCGTCTCCGAGTTCTTCTTGAATTGCTTTCATTTCTTCTCGGAGGTAATATTCTTTTTGACCTTTTGCAATACGTTCACGTGTTTTTTTCTGAATTGAAGCCTCGTAAGTTAAAATCTTGGTTTCGTGAACCATGATGTCGATCAACGCAACGATTCTGTCATAAGGTTCGTAAATTGCAAGTATGTCGAGCCTGTCCGCTATGTTTTCAAGCATATGTGAAGCGATAAAGTCGGCAAGTTGAGCGGGATTTTTAATGCTTCTGACGGTTGCCATAATATTGCTTTGGGAGAGATTTTGGGAAAGCCTTGTCAACTTGTCGGCACAGTCGATCATTTCACGGATATAAGCCTCGCCCCTGAGACCGCCGTTGTTGGCGAGTGTTACGGTTTTGGATATGACTTCGGCAATGTGATATTTGCCGACTTTTCTGTAAGAAGTAAGCGATGCACGGGAAAGCCCCTCTGCTATAATTCTGACGTTGCCGTTGGCGAGTTTTATAAGTTGCTTTATTTTGGATACCGTTCCTGTGCAGAATAAAGTTTCTTGCTCAACGGAATCCGTCTCGGGGGGATTCACGGTAACAAGCAATATATAACCCGTACCGCTTGCGGCATCGTGTGCGGCATTTATTGAGTTGAACGTGTCGTCGGCAAGTTCAATATTTAAAATTTCACCCGGGAATGCCACCGTATCTTTAATGGCGACCACGGGAAGTGTAAGACACTCTACGTTTTCAAAAAATTCAGACATTTATATAATCCTCTCGTATCGGGGGTAATTTCAAAAAATAAATCTTCAATTATAATATTATAACACAACTTATTTGCATTTTCCATAGTTTTTCAAGAATATTTACAAATTTATATATGACTTAATCTTATTTTCAAGCGTAGAGTTAACTTGTTATCCGAAAATAAAAAAGCACAACGGTTTACGTCGTCCTTCGTGTTTTGATATCATTAGGTTGATATTTCGCAAGACGCTTTGTTCCGTTGTGCCTTTCGGTTACAAGCCGAGGCTTGATTGCTTTTTCATTATACAATGCTTTTTTATTTTTGTAAATTATCAAATTTGCCGATTTTTTCTTTTTTATTTCGGCGAATTCAATACAGGGTAGAAAAACGGCGAATTTTGTCGTAGTGAATTTGGAGAATTTTCTGTCGCACTTGAAACGTCAAATTCGAAAAAAGAATAAAAAAACAAGAAAAAAGCAAAAAAACTATTGACAAACAAGAGGGTTTGTGCTATAATCACCGATGTAACAAAGAGAAGTCCCCTTCCACCTTACCGCACAGGCGAGTATAGGTTAATATTTTTCCGCATATTGTGGGAGTATTGTCGGTCGGGATTTCAGTCTCGGCTTTTTTGTCGGACTTGTTGTTTCAGGCAAATATTATAAACGTTCAAATTTATTTTTATGGAGGTGTTACCCATAGCAGCAAGCAAAGAAAAAGATACTCTTGTCAATGAAGACATAGACTTTGAACAGGTAAGAGTAATCGATTCAAACGGTGAGCAACTCGGAATTATGTCTTCCGCAGAGGCTCTTCAAAAGGCATATGACAAAGGTCTTGACCTTGTGGCAATGTCGGCAGAGGCAAAGCCTCCCGTATGTAAAATAATGGATTTCGGAAAATACCGTTTCGAGCGTGAAAAGCGTGAGAAAGAGGCTAAGAAAAAGCAGCAGACGGTAGAACTTAAAGAAATTCAACTTTCACCGAGAATCGACACGCACGACTTTGAAACAAAGGCGAAACAAGCGATTAAATTCCTTTCGTCTGGAAACAAGGTCAGAGTTGTTATGAGATTTAAGGGAAGAGAAATGAGCCATATGGCAATCGGTCGTGAGATTATTGCCAAATTCGAGGAATTTTGCTCCGAGGTCGGAACGGTTGATAAGAAACCCACCGTCGACGGCAGAATTATGAGTATGGTTATCTCGCCCACCGCTCAAAAGAAATAATATTTGTAAATAAAATTCAAAGGAGTATATAACAATGGGAAAAATCAAGACGCATAAGGCTTCTGCCAAGAGATTTTCCGTAACCGGAACAGGCAAGGTAAAGATGAATCACTGTCATCACCGTCACAATCTCGGTCTTAAAAGCCAGAAGAGAAAGAGACATCTTCGCACGGGTGCTATAATGAGCGAATCTATGGCTCCCAACATCAGAGTACTTATCCAGAAGTAATCTTCGTACCCCGTCCGTCGAGGACAACACAAAACAAAATATCGGAGCCTGCTCTGTACGTATGGAGTACGGCAATATAGAAGGAGTAAGAAAATGGCAAGAATTAAGGGCGCACTTATGACGCGTAAGAGAAGAAAAAAGACACTCAAAGCCGCTAAGGGTTATTGGGGTGCAAAATCCAAGCACTTCAAGATGGCTAAACAAGCCGTAATGAAGAGCGGTAATTATGCATTTGCAGGTCGTAAACTCAAAAAGAGAGATATGCGTAGACTTTGGATCACAAGAATTTCCGCTCAGGCTAAGGCTTGCGGAATGAATTATTCCACGTTTATGAACGGTCTCAAAAAGGCAGGTATCACACTTAACAGAAAGATGCTTGCAGAACTCGCAGTAAACGACAAGGCGGCATTCGCATCTCTTGTTGAAAAAGCAAAAGCGGCACTTTAATTTCAGAATAAAAACCCGAGTTAACTCGGGTTTTTGTCATATATACAGGCAGTTTAAAACAGTGAAAAAAGGGTAGTTTTTATGGAATTTTCAAGCGAAATTATTACGTCCGGACAAAATAAATACGTGTCTGAGGCGAGAATGCTCGAAGACAAAAAACGCCGTGACAAGTCGGGACTTTTCAGATTTGACGGCGTAAAATTATTGTGCGAGGCAATAAGCAGAGGCGTTGAGATAGAGTACTTACTTATATCGGACGAGAAACTTGACGCAGTGGTATCAAAAATGATGACAAATTACAAAATATCCGCCGATGACATTGATCTGCGTGCATTGATTGTAAAAAATCAAATATTTGAAAAAATTTCTACCGAAAAAGCCCCCGAAGGCGTAATATGCGTTGCAAAATATATTGACAAATTTCATAAATTTGCTAAAATAAATAATGAAGAAATTTTATCGTCGGAGTTGTTTTTGAGTGCCGATGACAAAATTCTTATTCTCGAATCTGTAAGAGACCCGCAGAACGTGGGGGCGATAATTCGCAGTGCGTCCGCACTCGGTGCGACAGCAATACTTATGAGTGACGATTGTGCCGATATTTACAACTCAAAGTCGGTAAGAGCGTCTATGGGAACGATGTTCGGAATGAAAATAATCAAGACGGATAATCTGTGCGGTTGCATAAAGGTTTTGCAGTCACGAGGCAGGCGTGTTTTCTCGGCAACACTTGACGAACGTGCTAAAAAACTCGGCGGTTTTGACGTTTTGCCGAGTGACTGTATACTCATAGGAAACGAAGGGCACGGATTGTCGTCTGAGATAATACGTGCAAGCGACGAAAGTGTGTATATTCCCATGCGTATGAACGTGGAGTCTATGAATGCCGCCACTGCCGCTACGGTGCTTTTGTGGGAATTTTTCGGCAGAGTTTGAATTTATTTGATTTAACATTTGAGGGGACGGTGTCGTTATGAGTGATATAAAGTGGATATGGCTATCTGACAGATGCGGTGCGGGAAGTGCCGAAATTCTGGCGTTGATTACACGCTTTAAGACTATTGACGAAATATACGATGCCGATTTTGACGACTACGTATCCGGCGGAATAAGTGAGCGAACCGCCGAACTTCTTTGTGATAAAAATCTTGATGACGCTTACAGAATAATTGATTTTTGCCGTAAAAGCGGAGTCGGTATTCTTACGTTTGATAACGAAAAGTTTCCGGTATCGCTCAGAGCGTTGCCAAACCCTCCGGCAGTCCTCTATTATATCGGAACTCTGCCCGATTTCAACTCCGATCTTTTCATATCTGTTGTCGGCACACGAAAAATGAGCGAATACGGAATGAGATCGGCGTATAAAATAGCCTATGAGATAGCGTCGTCCGGTGCAGTGACTGTTAGCGGAATGGCACTCGGCATAGATGGAGTGGTCGCTTGTGCGTCGATATCTGCCGGTGGCAGAACGGTTGCGGTTTTGGGGTGCGGAATAGACGTTATTTATCCTGCACAACATAAAAAACTCAGAGATATAATAGCACAGCATGGTGCGATCATTACGGAATATCCACCGGCAACAAGACCTTACGGATATAATTTCCCCGTAAGAAACAGAATAATAAGCGGTTTGGGAGTATGTACTCTTGTAATTGACGCACCGGAAGGTTCGGGATCTCTTATTACAGCGAAAAATGCTATAATTCAAGGCAAAGATATCTATGCTGTTCCGGGGAATATCGACGGTAAAAACGCAACGGGAACAAACGGACTTATTCGTGACGGAGCCTGTGCGGTTTCGTGCGGACGTGACGTTATAAAAAATTATGCGTATTGTTACAGTCATTGTGTGGATATGCAAAAACTTTTCACGGGAGAAAAGCGTTCCGCTTTCAATTCGGCTCAGTTGCGTGCGATGGGAGTCGGAACAAGAGTTTCCTACTCATTTGATGAAAATAAAATTGTCGGAAATACAGAAAAAGATAAGTGCATTGACAATTGTGAGTCGTCAAACTCTATTGACAAAAAGACAAAGTTTACGGAAAAGGAAAATAGGGCGGCAGACAAGCAGTCTGCAAATGATAACGTACAATCGACAACATCCGAGTCGGATTCGGACAGAAAACGTGGAGACAGTTCGGATGATGTTTTCAAATTTCTCAGTAAGCGACAAAAAGATGTTTTCAATGCGATACCTTTGGATAAACCCATATCGGCAGATTACCTTGTGAAAACGGGATATTCTATGGGAGAAGTAATGTCGGCACTTACGGTTTTGGAGATAAAAGGACTTGTTTTATCACTTCCGGGTGCATTGTACGTAAGAAGATAAAATCTGAAAATAATGAAAGGATTTATATAAATGGCAAATTTGGTAATAGTGGAGTCACCCTCAAAGGCAAGTACGATAAAAGGGTACCTCGGCTCAAATTACAAGGTTATAGCGTCCAAAGGACACGTAAGAGACCTGCCCAAATCAACGCTCGGCGTCGATATTGACAACAATTTTGAAGCACATTACATTAACATCAGGGGTAAAGGCGACCTTATAAAAGAAATAAAAAAAGAAGCAAAATCCGCAAGCAAAGTGTTTTTGGCAACCGACCCTGACCGTGAGGGTGAGGCTATTTCCTGGCACCTTGCAACGGCACTTGGAATTCCTGTTGAAAAAACTTTGAGAGTTAAATTCAACGAGATAACAAAAAGTGCGGTTAAGGCCGCTATAAAATCGCCCGAACACATAGATATGGATATTGTTGACTCCCAACAGACAAGAAGAATTCTTGATAGAATTATGGGATACAAGATATCGCCTATTTTGTGGAAGTCGGTAAAAAGCGGTCTTTCGGCAGGACGTGTACAGTCTGTTGCCACGAGAATTATCGTAGAGAGAGAAGAGGAAATAAGAAGTTTTGTTCCCGAGGAATATTGGACGATAGATGCAACTCTGATTTCATCCGATAACAAGCCTTTCACTGTGAGATTTTACGGAGACCGAACGGGAAAAATAGTTCCCGCATCCGAGGATGAAGCATTGAAAATTGTCAATGCCGTAAATTCAGGCGATTTTAAGGTGGAAGCGGTCAAGAGGTCGTCACGTCATAAGACGCCGGCACCTCCGTTTACTACGTCCACTCTTCAACAGGACGCATCACGTCATCTCGGTTTTCAATCGCAGAGAATTATGCGTGTCGCACAGGAATTGTACGAAGGTGTCAACGTGGGTTCGGAAAACGGTGGAGTGCAAGGTCTTATAACATATATGCGTACCGACTCTTTGCGTGTTTCGGCAGAAGCACAAGCCGCCGCAAGAGAATTTATAGGCGAGCGTTACGGTGAAGAGTATAACACCGAAAGCCCGAGAATTTACAAAACAAGATCGGGTGCCCAGGATGCACACGAGGCTATTCGTCCTGTAAAGGTCGACCTTGAACCCGCTAAAATCAAGAGTTATCTCACGTCCGACCAATACAAAATTTATAAACTGATTTGGGAAAGATTCATTGCGAGCCAAATGCAGAGTGCAACACTTGCAACTCTTACGGTGGATTTTGAAAATTCGGGATATATTTTCCGAACCGGTGGTTATACGGTTACGTTCCCCGGTTATATGGCGGTTTACGTTGAATCCGAAGACGACACGCAAAAGAGTGAAGACCATGACAACCAAAAGGATAT
Organism: uncultured Clostridium sp.; assembly: GCA_964526505.1. Taxonomy (GTDB): domain Bacteria; phylum Bacillota; class Clostridia; order Oscillospirales; family CAG-272; genus SVTX01. Next base: position 14,256 of record CAZGJC010000017.1, on the reverse strand, counting down.
AAAACTTCCGACACTTAACGAGGGAGATATCCTTCAAACGCAAGGTATAGACCCGTTAAAGCATTTTACCGAGCCTCCCGCAAGATACAATGAAGCGTCTCTTATCAAATTCCTTGAAGAAAAGGGTATAGGCAGACCGAGTACGTATACACCTATAATTACAACCATAGTCGCAAGAAATTACGTAAAGCGTGAGGGAAAGGCATTGGTTCCCACTCCGCTTGGCGAAATAACGACGAAGATTATGCGTGAGAATTTCGAGTACGTGGTGGATTACAAGTTCACGGCTGAAATGGAAGATAATCTTGATAAAATCGAAAAGGCTGAGTGTAGCATGCTGAGCGTGCTTGAAGATTTTTGGAAAGATTTTTCCGTGACGTTGAGTGAGGCGGAGAAAAAACTCGGTGAAGCGAATATTCAAGTGCCTGCCGAAGAAACCGATATTATTTGTGACAAATGCGGTTCTAAGATGATTGTCAAAAACGGAAGATTCGGAAAGTTTGCCGCTTGCCCGAATTATCCTCAGTGCAAAAACACGAAGCCTTTGGTAAAGGTGAGTGAAGAACTTGACTCCGACGATGGCACGGAACAAAAATCCGACGCTAAAAAACAGGTTGTTGCCGATTTCAAGTGTGAAAAGTGTGGTGCCGACATGGTACTTCGTACAGGCAGATTCGGAAGTTTCTATGCTTGTGCAAATTATCCCACTTGCAAAACCACAAAACCGAGAACCAAGGATATAGGAGTTCCTTGCCCGAAGTGCGGTTCAAAAGTGGTTATGAAATATGGTAAAAACAAGAGCGTATTTTACAGTTGTGAAGCGTATCCGACGTGCGATTTCTCGTCGTGGGATATGCCCGTTAATGAAAAATGTCCGTTGTGCGGAGACATTCTCTTCCGCAAAAAAGGAAAACCGCAGATTGTATGTCACAGAGACGGTTGCGGGTTCACGAAACAGGCAAGCGATACGCCAACCGAAGAATAATAATTTCGGTGTATAATTTTTGGCGGAATCGAAAAAATTATATTTCCGGTTTTTAAAAATAAATTTTGAAAGACAGAACAATGGATAAAACAGTAAATATATACGGTGCGGGTCTTGCGGGTTGTGAGGCTGCGTGGCAGGTGGCTCAAAGAGGCATAAAAGTTAAACTTTTTGAAATGAAACCTCAAAAATTCACACCTGCCCACCATAGCACAAATTTTGCGGAACTTGTTTGCTCCAATTCTCTCCGTTCCGACAGAGTTACAAATGCGGTGGGACTTCTCAAAGAGGAACTGCATAGAATGGATTCTCTTATTATGGAGGCGGCATATGCAACACGTGTGCCTGCCGGATCGGCGTTGGCAGTAGACAGAGATTTGTTTTCAGATTACATTACTCAAAAAATAAGAAATCACGAAAATATTGAAGTCATAGAACGTGAGGTGTCTGACGTAGAAGACGGAGTTGTGACAATTATAGCAACGGGACCCTTGACGAGCGAGCCTATGGCTGACTATATACAAAACAAACTCGGAGCGAGCGGATTGCACTTTTTTGATGCCGCTGCACCGATAGTTGACGCACAAAGCCTCAATATGGATGTTGTATATGCGGCATCACGTTATGATAAAGGGGATGCCGACTATTTGAATTGTCCCATGACAAAAGAACAATACGATGCATTCTATACCGAACTCATATCGGCACGTGAGGCGGAGCTTAAAGAGTTTGACCAAGAGTCTCAAAAAGACTTAAAAGTTTTTGAGGGATGTATGCCTGTCGAGGTTATGGCAAAGCGTGGATATGACACTTTGCGATACGGTCCCCTAAAACCCGTTGGACTTGTGGACAAACGCACAGGTCAGGACGCTTATGCGGTTGTACAGTTGAGACGAGAGAATGCCGAGGGAACAATGTATAATCTCGTGGGATTCCAGACTCATCTTGCTTTTCCTGAGCAGAAAAGAGTATTTTCTATGATACCGGGTCTTGAAAACGCAGAGTTTTTAAGATATGGAATTATGCACAGGAATACGTATTTGAATTCCCCCGGATTTTTATCTGCCGATTATTCCGTGGCAGGCAATGAAAATATATTCTTCGCAGGTCAAATGACCGGTGTTGAGGGATATATTGAATCAGCGGGTTCGGGATTCGTTGCGGGAGTTAATGCGGTACGCAGAGTTTGCGGAGAGGAAAGTGTCATATTTCCACAAGAGATGATGATAGGTGCAATGGCTAAATATGTCAGTTGCGGAAACATGAGCGGAAATTTTGTGCCGATGAATGCGAATTTCGGAATTATTGCACCGATTGGCAAAAAAATCAAAGGTGGCAAAATCGCAAAATATGAGGTTGTGGCACAACGTTCTCTTGATATGTTGCCGATTTATGCTGAAAAAATCGGTGCAAAAAATTATAAAAACTATATGTCAAAAGAACAGGCGGACGATTGAGGCTACTTTTAGATAAAGAAACGTTCCTGTTTGCAGCATAAAAATAAATTTGATTTTCACGGAAAGGTGCGGACTTTTATGAACGCAAGTCGATTTGACACAAATAGTCTTGAAGAAAAAATAAAACATAAATTCGGTGACGGGACGCTCCTTGTGAGAGCGTTGACACACTCATCTTATTCAAATGAATCGGGTGCCAAAAACCATCATTTGCTTTGTAATGAGAGGCTGGAATTTTTGGGAGACAGTGTTCTCTCGATAGTAACAAGTAAATATTTATATGAAAATTTTCCGGACTGTCCCGAGGGAGAACTGACGAGAATGCGTTCGGAACTTGTTTGCGAGAGGGCGTTATCGTCGTACGCAAAAAAAATAGGTCTCGGAGATTATATACTTTTGGGTGTCGGCGAAGAAAAAAATAACGGCAGACAAAGAAAATCAATACTTGCCGACGCATTTGAGGCATTGCTTGCCGCAATATACTTGGATTCGGGTGACGACGGATTTGAAAACGTCGGAAAATTCTTGTTGCCGTTTGTTAAAGAGGAGATAAAAAGTCTCGGAAAATCCGCATTCACGGCTGACCCGAAAACCACATTACAGCAGTTTGTTCAACAAGCCGAGGGCGATTTTCTTGAATACGTAACGGTTGGTGAGACCGGTCCTGACCACATGAAAGAATTTTTTGTGGAGGCGAGACTCAACTCAAACGTAATAGGCAGAGGATGCGGAAAATCGAAGCGTGAAGCGGAGCAAAATGCGGCGAGAGAAGCGTTGGAACTCTTTCACGTAGAAGAAGTTTAAGATGTTAAACAAAAAGAAAAATCACAGAAATATTCCTATATTTATTCCGCATTTGGGTTGTCCTAATATGTGTGTGTTTTGCAACCAACGCTCAATTTCGGGAAAAGTGAAGTTTGAACGGGAGACTGTAAGAGGGGAAATTGAGATGGCTTTGGCGACAACTCCGAGGGAATGCGAAGTTGAAATCGCATTTTTCGGAGGGTCGTTTACGGGCATTGACAGGGAACTTATGATATATCTCCTTGACGTGGCACAATCCTTTGTGGATAAAGGGAAGAAAAGCACGGAAAACAAAGAAAAAGCCGACAAAAACGGAGAATTATCGGATAATAAAAAGTGCGGAGAATATGCTCGGGTAGTGGGGATTCGTATGTCGACAAGACCGGATTACATAGATGATGAGATACTCGATATTCTTTCAAATTACACGATAAGTGCGATAGAATTAGGGCTTCAAAGTATGTCGGAAGAGGTCTTGGAAAGGTCAAAAAGAGGTCACAACAGGGTCATAGCAGAGCAAGCCTGTGCCAAAATAGTGCAAAGAGGGTACAATCTTGTGGGTCAGATGATGATAGGATTGCCCGGGTCAACGCCCGAGAGTGAAATTTACACGGCAAAGAGAATTTGCAAACTCGGAGCGGTCGGAGCGAGAATTTATCCGACGGTGGTATTTTACGACACGGAACTTGCACAAATGGCACTTCGTGGAGAATACAAGCCTTTGGAAATCGAAGAGGCGGTTTTACGTTCGGCTGACGTATTTGAGATTTTTGAGAACCATGGCGTCGAGTGTATAAGAATCGGCTTATGTGCGTCGGAAAATTTATCCGATGACGAAAAAGTTTTGGGCGGAGCGAATCATCCTGCGATGGGAGAACTCGTTGAGGGTGAATACACGTTCAGGCAGATGAAATTGAAAATCGAAGAGATGGGCGAGGTTTCGGGCATGGTTGGAAAAGATATTCTTTTCAAAGTGCCGAGAGGGAAATTGTCCATTGCAATCGGTCAGCGTGGAAAGAACCGTGACAGGTTAAAAGAGATATACGGGTTTAGAAAAGTCATTATAAAAGAGGACGACACAGATAGCATATATTGCGAGATGTGAGTGTTAAGGAAGTTTTTTGGCACACCTTTTTTTCAAAAAAGAGATATACATTCAGGTTTTCTTTTTTGAGGAAAAGCAAGAGAGAAATTTCGGGCTACACATTTTAAGGAATATAAAGAAAGTTTTTTGGCACACCTTTTTTCAAAAAAGGTGTGGATCTATCAGGGAAACGGAGGACGAGGAACAGATGTATCTTAAATCGATAGAACTTCAAGGATTTAAGTCATTCCCCGACAAGACAAAATTAGTATTCGACGCAAAGACCGACGAGAAGTCGGATGCGGGTGTTACCGTAATAGTAGGACCCAACGGAAGCGGAAAATCAAATATTGCGGACGCTATGCGTTGGGTATTAGGTGAGATTTCCTCCAAAACCCTACGTGGAACGAAAATGGAGGACATCATATTCGGTGGGGCTGACAGTCGTCGTCCTATGGGATTTGCGGAGGTATCCATTACGTTCGACAACACGGACGAGAACAACAGGCTTGACTGCCCGTACGACGAGGTAACCGTTACAAGGCGTTATTTCCGTGCGGGAGAGAGCGAGTATTATATAAACCGTCGTGCGGTAAGGCTCAAAGACATATACGAGTTGTTCATGAACACGGGTATAGGTCGTGACGGATATTCGATTATCGGTCAGGGCAGAATTGCGGAGATGGTATCACGCAAGAGCGACGAACGCAGAGGCATTTTTGAGGACGCTTCGGGTATTGCAAAATACAGGCACAAGAAAAACGAAGCTGAAAGAAAACTTTCGCAGACCGAAGAAAATATGACGAGAGTTATGGACGTGTTTTCGGAAGTCGAATCCCAAGTTCATCCGCTTGAAAAAGAGGCTGAAAAGGCAAAGCGTGCCATTGAGATAATGGACACGAAAAAGAGAGTAGACGTAAGTCTTTGGTTATTTGATACCGAAAAACTACGCACGGACATCGCAGAAGCGGAGGACGCAGTACGTCACTCGGAATTTGACCTTAAAAATGCGGAAGATTCCATGCAATCGCTTGACGCACGGTCGGCTAAACTTTTCGACGCTTCACAGAACGGAAAAATAGCATCGTCGCAAACGCTTGCGGAAATAAAGCGACTTACGGACAGAATACACGCTCTTGACAGTGAGTACAGAGTAAGCGAGAGCAATATTTTACACGCAAAAGAACTTATGAGTACGGCAGAGCAGACCTGCGTTTCAAGGTCTGAAAATCTCGATGCCGAAAAGCAGAAAATTACCGCTTATCAAGGCAAAATCGACGAACTTCGAAAGTCACTTGATGATTGCAATTCAAGTCTTGAAAAAGCGGAGGACGATATTTTTGAGCAGAAACGTCTTATTTCGTCTCTGGACAAAGACATTGACACCGCTTTTGCGGACAGCAATACAGCCCAAGACGTTGTGACCGACATAAGAGTCAGAATATCGGTACTTGAAAATGCAAGGTCAAGCGGAAGTGACAGAAATGCCGACATATTATCCGACATTGAAGAATACGAAAAGACCCACGAAAATTTGGAAAAAGAAAAAGCGTCCAAAGAAAAGACGGTGGGAGACTACGACAGGGCGATAAAAGAAGCGGACGATGAAGAGGCAAACGAGGAAGCAAAACTTTCCGCTTTAAATTCGGAATACGGAGTTGGTTTTGATGAATTAAACGGAAAAAAACTTCGCCGTGATTCAATGCTTCAAAGAATTTCCACGATAAAAGCGATGGAAGAGCAATTTGAGGGGTATGCCGGCAGTGTAAGGTACGTTATGCACGGATATGCCGACGGAAAGATACTTGACAACCATGGAAACCGTTGCGGTAAAATATACGGTCCGCTTTCGAAAGTTATTTCGGTTGACAAGCAATACATAACGGCAATTGAAGTATCGCTCGGTGCAAATCTTCAAAACATTGTAGTTGACAACGAGGACACCGCACGGTCGGCTATGTATTATCTGAAAAGAGGTCAGGCAGGACGTGCAACGTTTTTCCCACTTGCGTCAATGCGTCCGTCAAATGAAACTCCCGAAATGAGGGAAGCGAGAGGATTTGCCGGATATATTGACACGGCTGACAATCTTTGCAGAAGAAGTTCGGAATTTGACAACGTAATATCGTCACTTCTCGGCAGAACGCTCGTATTTGACAGCATAGAAAACGCCACGGCAATGGCAAAGGCGACAAAATACAAAGTTAAGGTTGTCACTCTTGACGGTCAACAGATAAATGCCGGAGGTTCATTTACCGGTGGTTCGGTAAAGCAGGGGACGGGTGCGTTATCTCGTGCCGACGAAATGAAAACCTTAAAGGCAGACGCCGAAAAACTGACGGCTGAAATAGGTGTACTTGAAGAAAAAATCTCGTCTTTGAAGAAAGATATCGAAGAGACGACCGACAGAATTACGGATATACAGGACAGAAAAGAATTACTTGCGGTTCTTCGCAACACGGAAAACGCAAGGCTTGAACAAATAATCGCAAAATCCGACGCAAACAAATCTTTACTTGAAAAGATGCGTGGAGACTATGACCAGATAGTCAAAATGAGTGAGCGTTATGAAGAGGATATAGCGGAATTACGCATGCAGGAAGCGACACAGTGCAAGGTGGTTGATGAAATTCTTGCGGTCAGAGAAAGCAAGCGTATACAGAAAGTTGAAGCGGAAGACAGATGTGCGGAACTCGAAAGCGAAAAGACGTCTATTATAATCAAGACAAGCGAAATTCAGAAAGATATCGAAAATTCCGAGGCGTTACTTGAAGTTTCCCGTGAAAGAATAACCGCTTACGGGGACGAAATTGACGTTGCTTTGGCAAGAGCGGAGTCGTACAAAGATCAGATAAGCAAAACAGAAGCGGCACAGATTGAGAACAGGCGTGAATGCGGTGAGTGTGAGAGCGAACTTGAACTTCTCAACAAAAAGAAAGACGAACTTGAAGAGGGTAATCTTGAATTTGAGAAGAAACTCAACGAGATAAACACGCTCATTCGTGAGAAAATGTCTGAAAAGGAACTCATATTCAGGGTTCACACGACAAATGAGTCGAAACTTTCGGGTTTTCGTGAATCTTACGACAAACTTGCCGGTAAACTTTGGGAAGACTACGAACTAACAAGAAGCGACGCACAAAGTTTGGGATATCCCGAGGTGACTGCACAGACTCGTGCCGAATACGTGAAAACGCAGACGGAATGCAGAAACAAACTTCGTGCCATAGGTCACGTTGACCTTGACGCCGTTAACAAGTACAAGGAAGTCAAGGAAAGATACGACTATATGTCGGTTCAGATAAAAGATCTTGAAAAGTCAAGAAACGAATTAAATTCCGTGATTTCGCAACTTGAAAACGAGATGAAAACGTCGTTTGTCGATTCGTTTAACAAGATAAATGAAAACTTCGGTCAGACTTTCTCGGAACTTTTCGGTGGCGGAACGGCTGAACTCAGTCTTACGGACCCCGAAAACGTACTTGAATCGGGAATTGAGATAAAGGCGGCACCTCCCGGAAAGATTATCAAAAACCTTATGCAACTTTCGGGCGGAGAGCAGGCGTTTATAGGCGTTGCATTGTTTTTTGCGATACTCAAAGTCAATCCCACACCGTTCTGCATACTTGACGAAATCGAGGCGGCACTTGATGAGGTAAACGTTGAAAGGCTTGCACAGTACATAAAGAGATATTCGGACGGAACGCAGTTTATAATGATTACCCACAGAAGAGGAACCATGGCCGCGGCAACAAGACTTTACGGTGTTACAATGCCCGAACACGGAATTTCAAAGGTATTGACGCTTGACGTAAAAGATATTGAAAAACAGAAGGAGAATGATTGGAATGGCCTTTTTGAATAAACTTTTCGGAAAGAAAGACAAGGAAGAAAAGAACATCGAATTACCAACCGAAGAAGTGACAGAGGACAGTGCGGTCTGTGACGATGACGCAGGCGACACGGACGATATAGCGAACGTCACAGATACAGTTACCACGGACGACACCGAGGAGACTGCACGCTGTGAGGGGGCGGAGCAAGTCTCCGATGAGGTTGACGTGACGAGCGAATCGGAAGAAGAGCGGGTCGGAAAAGAAGAGGATGAAGCGGATGAAAAGGAAGAGAAGGAATCGTTTTGGAAAAAACTCAAAAGCGGTCTTTCAAAAACGAAAAACGCACTTTTCGGTCAGATAGACAACATTGTAAAATCATTTGTTCGTGTTGACGAAGATATGCTTGAAGAACTTGAAGAACTTCTTATATCGGCTGACGTCGGAGTTGAGTCAACGGAATACATTATCGATTGTTTGCGTGACAGAATAAAAGACGGCAGGCTTAAAGAAAAAGAGCAGGTTTTGACTTCAATACGTGAGATTATCGAGGAGATGATAGGCGACAGTTCGCCCATTGAACTTAACACGACGCCGTCGGTTATACTTGTAATCGGTGTAAACGGTGCCGGCAAAACCACGTCGATAGGAAAAATATCCAAGCGACTCAAACGCATGGGCAAAAAGGTTGTCGTTGCGGCGGCTGACACGTTCCGTGCGGCGGCTATCGAACAACTTGAAGTTTGGTGTGACCGTGCAGGTGTTGATATGGTCCGCCAAAACGAGGGAAGCGACCCTGCGGCAGTTGTTTTTGACGCTATCGGATATGCCAAGAAAAACGGTGCCGACGTGCTTATAGTGGACACGGCGGGCAGACTTCACAACAAAGCCAATCTTATGAACGAACTCGGAAAGATAAACCGTGTCATAGACAGGGAACTTCCCGGGGTTTGCAAGGAAACTTTACTCACGCTTGACGCAACAACGGGTCAGAATGCGGTAATTCAAGCCAAGGAATTTTCCAAGGTTACTGACATTACGGGAATTACGCTCAACAAACTTGACGGAACGGCAAAGGGCGGAATTGTAATTTCGATAAAGAGGGAACTCGGTATCCCCGTTAAATTTATAGGAGTCGGAGAAAAAATTGACGATATGAGAGAATTTGACTCTCGTGATTTTGTCAGTGCATTATTTGAATGATGAAAATCGTACTTGCTTCACGAAACAAGAAAAAGAAAGAAGAACTCCAAGTTTTGCTTTCAAAACACATAAGCGATATAGAGATACTTTCGCTTGACGACGTCGGAATCTACGGAGAAATAGAGGAGGACGGAGAGACGTTTGAAGAAAATGCGTTAATAAAAGCCTGCGTTGCTTCGACGTCGGGGTATATCGGAATCGGCGACGATTCTGGTCTTATGGTGGACGCTCTCGGAGGTGCTCCGGGGGTATATTCGGCAAGATACGCCGGAGAACATGGAAATGACGGTGCCAACAACGAATTACTTCTTAAAAATCTCAAAGGCATAAGCGACAGAAGTGCAAGATTTGTATGCACACTGGCTTGTGTTTTTCCGAAAGAGGAGGAAAGAGACCCGATAATCGTAAGAGGAGAAGTCGAGGGAGAGATAATCGATGACGGCAGAGGTGAGTTTGGGTTCGGATACGACCCGATATTCTACTATCCGCCATTTGGAAAGACCCTGGCGGAAATTCCGCAAGAGAGCAAAAACGCCGTGAGTCACAGAGGGCGTGCAATCGAACAACTTGCAAAAAGACTCAAAGAAATAAATCAGGAGAAAAACATATGATAACATCAAAGCAGAGAGCGTATCTCAAAGGTCTTGCGGCTAATGAGAATGCAATTATTCAAGTCGGAAAGGGCGGAATTACCGAAAATCTTATAAAGACGGTATCCGACGCACTTGAAGCAAGAGAACTTATAAAAATAACCGTACTTGAAACGGCGGGCGAGTCACCAAGGGAAGTTTGCGACAAGTTATGCGAAATCACGGGTGCGGACGGAGTTCTCGTAGTTGGCAGAAAGGTTGTTCTTTACAGGGAATCCGAGAACAACAAGACCATAATATTACCGAGAAAATAATATGAGAATCGGAATTTACGGAGGGTCATTTTCACCCGTTCACAACGGTCACGTCAATGCCGCACGGGCGTTTATGGAGCAGATGTGGCTGGACATATTATTTATAATACCTGCCGGCATTCCGCCTCACAAGGAGTTATGCGGTGGGGCAACCGATTCCGACAGGCTTAAAATGTGTCAGTTGGCATTCGGCGGAATGGACGGAGTAATTGTAAGTGATATTGAGATGTTACGCAAGGGGAAAAGTTACACGGTAGACACGTTACGTGTGTTTTCCACAAATCCCGAAGACAGATTATTTCTCCTTTGCGGTACGGATATGATGCTCACGCTTGACACGTGGAAAGACCCGGACGAGATTTTCAGGCTTTGTTATCCTGTATACATCAGGCGTGACAAGGACCCGTCACGTGACGGGGAGATAATCTCAAAACTTGCAGAGTACAAGAAAAAATACGGAAAAAACGTGGTTAAACTTGTTTGCGATCCGATAGAGATATCGTCAAGCGAGATAAGAGATAAAATCAGGAACGGTTTACCTGTGGACGGTCTTATGCCGTACAAGGTTTACGAATATATCAAGAGCAGGGGGTTATATTCAGAATGATTTACAGAGAAATCGCAGAATCGGAAATTGAGGTTTTGAGGCTTAAAATGTCGGCGGTTATGTCGGAGAGGCGGTACAAGCACACTCTTGCCGTGGAACAGATGGCGGCAAGACTTGCGGATTTATACTGTCCCGAGAAGAAAAACAAGATAAGAGCGGCGGCACTTCTTCACGACATGACAAAAGAGTTATCCGAAGAAGAGCAGTTATCGATCTGCAAAGAGCATGGTGAAAATCTGCTTCCCGAAGAGATATGTGCTCCGAAAACGCTTCACGCAAAAACGGCGGCGGTTCTTATCCCCGAAAAGCACCCCGAATTTTCGGATATTGAAATTATAAATGCGGTTCGTTTTCACACGACGGGATGTGCATATATGACCGTTTGCGAGAAAATCATATATCTTGCGGACTACATTGACGAAACCCGCACACACGACGATTGCGTAAGACTGAGAAATATGTTTTGGGATGCGGACGTTGAAAATATGAGTCAAGAAGAAAGGAATCATCATCTTGACTGTGTTGTACTTGAAGCGATCAGCACGTCTATATATTCTCTTATAGAGAGCAAGAAGATAATAAGTTGCGACAGCATATCCGCAAGAAACAGTCTACTTCTGAATTTAAAATAAAGGACAGGTAATTGATATGAATGAAAACACAAATATGGAAATAAAGTCTCTTGAAGGAGCGGAGCCGAGCGAAATCGCACAGGCTATTTACGAAATACTCGACAACAAAAAGGCGAAAGACATCAAAATCGTACACGTTGCGGACAAGACGGTAATAGCGGACTATTTTGTACTCGCAACTGGTAATTCAAGCACGCAGGTACGCTCGCTTGCCGATGAAGTCGAATACAAGATGGGTCTTGCCGGTCTTGACGCAACTCACGTTGAGGGAAGAGAAAGTGCAAGTTGGAGAGCTCTCGATTATTCGTCGGTTATAGTTCACATATTTGACAGAGAGGCAAGAGAGTTTTACAAACTTGACAAATTATACTCGGACATTCAGTGATTAAATTTTGCAAGGTGAGGAATCATGACTGAGGAAAAGAGAAAAAAACTCGAAAAAAAGGCTTTAAAGAGGAAAAAGAAGAGGATAAAAATCGCTTGTGTGGCGTGTATTGTTTTGGCGGTTATCGCCGTGGCGGTCGCTGTTGGCGTAATCTTACACAAAAAATCCGAAAGCGATAACAAAAAAGTGATAAATAACAGTCCATCTATATGGAGTGAAGTCAAACTTGACGATGGCGATGACGTGTTTTCACAATCGAAATATACAATTGAAAAAGATGAGATTTTAAATTGTGATTTTGAAAGTGCCATAAAAGAGATAAAAAACCGTGATGAAGCGGAAGGGTCGTACAGGGTCGTAAAGCATATTTACGGAAGTGACGATATTTTTGAACTCAATTATTGGACCGAGTCAAGCACGGGAAAGGGTATTTACGAATACATTTTCAACGGCAACGATATGGGAACGGGTCTTGACGGCGTATATTACAGAACTGTTATTGACGGTGCCGGTACGATAATTGATTATCAGACGAAAGAATATCACACGGGTGACGATTTCTTTGAAAGATATTCACAGAGTCTCGGGGAAATAACATTGGACAATTTACTTAAAGACGTTTTTGATGAGATATACTACATAGCCGGTGAGAAAGCGAACGGGGATTTTATCATAAAGGGCGATGACGTGAGCATTTACGTTTCTTCCGATGAGCATCACGACACTTACATACTTGACAGCAGAGGCGAAGTGGCTATCGGGTACTACATAAGTTACGGCAATGCATACGATATGCCGTTTTAAAGGAGAAGGATATGAAAAAGGCAACTAAGACTGTTTTGAGAGTTATTATCAGTATAGTTTATATTATTTGGGGAATTTATTCGCCGATTGAGGCTATACGTGCCGTAGTTGAGTTGGACGTTACTGCAATTATTACCGCACTTGTGGGCATTATTATGCTTTTGGCGGGAGTATTCGGTTTATTCGGACTCAAAAAGATAAAGTGCCGCATTTTTGGAATTATTATATTTATTTTGGCGGTTGTATCGGTTGTTATATCCATTCCTACGATAAACGTAAATTCCATAATTACAGCACTTCTTTCTTGGTTATTTATAGTTTGTTTATAAGTTAATACAGTTCTGATTGGTTTGCAAAAGTCATAAATATGTTTATTTGTGTTTTGTCTTAGGAAAATCGAATGACAAATGCTTGATTATTTGCAACAAACATGGTACAATATAAAAATAGATATCATCGGAGGACAGTACGCCGTAGCGTAGGGGGATCGTAAGCGTTTGCTTGCAGGCCGCCTGTCGGAAAAGATGTCGAGTGAGCTCGGTTATGCGTAATGCGTAGCCGAGCTATTTTTTTAAAAAGGAGTATTATTATGAGAAAACCGAACGTTGTACTTGTTCCGTTGACGGAAAAAGACAGAGAATATTTTATTTTGGAAAATCAAAGGTCGTTTAAATACGGAGCGTTATCGGAGTTTGGTGAGCGTGATAATCACGTGGATAAAGACGGAGAGATTGTTTCTCGCAAAACAATTGAAGAATCATTAGACGCAGAAAATAACAAAGCGTTTTTAATTATGGCGGACGGAATTAAGGTTGGCGGTGTTGTTGTGGGAATAGACGAGAAAACGCAACATAATCATCTTGATTTGCTGTTTACAACGCCCGAAAGTCACAGCAAAGGAATAGGCTATGCCACATGGCAAGCAATTGAAGCAAAGTATCCCGAAACCAAGCAATGGGAGACTTGCACGCCGTATTTTGAAAAACGGAATATTCATTTTTACGTGAACAAGTGCGGATTTCAAATTGTGGAATTTTTTTGTGATTTTAATCCCGACCCCATGATGCCGACGGAAGATTGTGACGTGGCAAGCCCAACAGAAATGTTTCGCTTTATAAAAGTAATGAAATGACAACCTTGCATAAAGCATGACGAAAGACAAGCGGTGCTATGACAATCAGAAATCACATAGACCACATTCCTACGGCTGGGCGATCCAGCGAACGGGAATGTGGTTTTTTTATAACCCCTCACTTGAAATGAGGGGAATATTGCTAACGCCTTGTTCAAGGGGGCTTCCATTTTGTTAGACCCCTTGCCACCAAAACCGCAAAAACCATAGCAGGAAATGCCACATAGGGAAAATCCATATATGGAAAACCCACACAAGGAAAATCCCACACAAATAAATACTAATAAAGTAATTATCAAAGAAAGAAATACCAATAGAATTAAATATCAATCTATCAATCTTGATGGTCGGGGCAGAAAAGATCTATCCCTGTGTTTGGATTGATGGATAGGACGGATTTAGTGTAGGAATAAAGGTCGAAAATGA
>CAZGJC010000016.1:0-37650 GCA_964526505.1 uncultured Clostridium sp. | reverse complement strand
GTTGTCCGCAAACGTCGGATTTGCCACGTTTATCTTTTGATAAAACGGATAATCGTCGCTGTCCTTTTTGCCTCCGCCCAAATTCGGTGAATCCGAGAACGGACGAACAATAATCAAAAACGCCGATAAAACTATCGCAAACACAAGTATTATCGCTATTATGGCGGTAATCGCTCCGAGCATTTGGTCGCTTATAACCTTAGAACTTACCTTTTTCGACATCTATCTGTAACCTCTCTTTGCAAGCATCGTAATCCAAATAAATTTTAACATAAATTAATATGCTTGTCAATAGCATAATCCCGTTTTGTCGGCGAAAATAAAAAGGCACACAATAGACTTTTGCGTGCCTTTTTATACGGATAAAAATTATTTCGTTGCGATATAGAAGTACATTGCAAGTACTACAACAGCAAACACAATGCTGATAATTGTGGTTGCGATAGACATCTTCTTGTCCTTGCTTGCCGACTTAGACTTGCCGAGGAAAGTTTCAGCCACACTGCCCGATACCGCTCCGGATTGTCTGTCTTTGCCCGACTGGAAAAGAACGAGAACTATAAGTCCAACCGCAATAACGAGAAGAACTATGCCGAGAATAAACTCAGGAATATTCAAGCCTATTTTTGAAAGAAATTCAGTCATCTTTTTTCGACCTCCTTGCTGATCATAATTTAAAATTTCGCTTATGCCGTTCGAGCGTAGTTAATTTCCGCCCGAAGAGGGACTTTTACCCAAACTACATACTGCACCTATTATATCACACCGAGCGTTAAATTGCAATAGGAAAACCCAAAAAAATTTCGCAAATCAAAAAAATTCGATTTCGAACTTGTCTCCTCTTCTGCGATTGCCGTTTTTGTTTTTAAATATTTAAATCCATTGTAAAATTTTGAGTTTTTTGTTGCAATCCGCAAAAAAATATGGTACAATAAAATGAACGATTGTATTTTAAACCCGAAAAACACTTAACTTACACGGCACTTCGTGCCGAGAGGAGGCTTAAATGGATATAAATATAAAAGCGGCCGCGGCGTTCTATACGTCCGACGGCATAAATGCGGATTCCGCACAAAATCCGAAACTCGCAACGTATAATGCACAACTCACGGAAAATACCTATAATCTTTACGTAACATCAAAATACGTTCCCGCAGGAGTTTCGATTCGTATCCCTCTTCAAACGAATATTAACGACGTCGTGTTTATGAACGGCTTCCAATCGGCAACCGAAAGCCGTGAACGCCACGTTTCCGCAAAAATGAGCAAAGTTTCCGCAGTTACGGAATACGTTCATCAAAAACAGTCGAGAAAAACAGGCGGAGACTATGATTTCGTCCCCTATAAGAATAAACCCGGAATAACACACGGATTTTCCTATTGTTACTTCAAACACGGCGATAAGGTAACGCTTTTTGCGTCTCTTGACGAATCCACGGGATATACCGTGTTTAAATACGACGCTTTCAACGGCATACTCAAAATCTCCAAAGATATAACCGGTGTGTCGAAATTCGATAACTATAAGGCAATGTCCTTGTTCTTCTGCGAGGGCAGTGAGGACGAAGTGTTTGAAAAGTGGTTCTCAATGCTCCCTCAGAGTGAGAACGCACCCGTGGAAAACCTCGTCGGCTATTCCACAAAGAAACTTCAAACTCTGAACGAAGATATCATATGTAAAAAAATAGACGATATGCACGCTTTCCCCGTAAAACCCAATTTGTTCCTCATTGAGGGTAAATATTGCGAAGAGGGAGACTGGCTCCGTTATAACAGAAGATATTTCCCCATCGGAATGAGAGAAATATCCGACCTTATAAGAGAGCGTGGAATGCTTTCCGGTATTGCCATATCCCCGTTCACAGTTGACGAGAAATCAACCGTTTTCAAAAACCACGGCGAATGGATTTTGCGTATGGAAGACGGCAGATTCTGTAAAACAAACGACGATAAGTATATCCTCAACAGTGCAAACCCCGAAGTAAGAGATTACGTCCGTGAGGTTCTTCATACGATACTCTTTATGTGGGGATTTGACCTTGTAAAACTCGATAATCTTTATACGGCAGGCGTGCTTCCCACCGACGGAAAGAGCCGTGGCGAACTTACCTGCGACGCTATGAAGTTCTTGCGTGAATGTTGCCTCGGTAAACTTATGTATGCGTCCGACGCTCCTCTTATGCCTGCGTTCGGTATTGCGGATTATTGTACCATAAGTTGCGATGCGGTTTCCGATAATATCCCCAATATGTATTCAAGAAAATTTTACAGAGAAAGTGCTTCCGTTAAGAATGCGTCGGCGGATATCGTGTTCCGTCGTAGCCTCAATAAAAAAGCGTTCCTTAACGCTCCTTGCGAAGTTTCTTTGTATGATAAAGATTTCTTCCTTGACGGTAACCTCAATAACGCCGAGCAAAACGTGCTTACAACCATTGCCGGACTCTTCTCCTCGGTCCTTGTCACGACAGATGACGTAACGGAATATAATCAAAAGCAAAAACGTAAATTCAAGAAAATGTGCTCCCTTGCAAACGCAACCGACGTAAGCGTCCGCAGAGTCGCTACCGGTCACGTTGTCGGTTACAGACACGACGGTAAAAGTTATATCATTAAATTCTGATTTTTCAAAAAAGCAGTTAAAATCAAAAGAACAAGCCGATCCTGCGACCGACTTGTTCTCTTTTTATAAGTAAAATTATTTGTTTACTATCTTCTGTGCAACGTTTGCAGGTACAGTCTCATATCCCGTAACTTCATAGTCGAAGTATCCTCTTCCCTGCGTCATAGCACGGAGAACAGTGGGATAATCCGCAATTTCGGCTTTCGGTACCATAGCGTGAACGGTTGTGTAACCTATTCTGTGTTCGCAAGCGTCCATACCCATAACCGCACCTCTGCGTTTGTTGAGGTCGCCCATAACGTCACCAACGAGAGACTCGGGAACGGTTACGTCAAGGTTTCCTACGGGTTCGAGAAGAACGGGACCTGCCTGTTCAAGACACTTCTTGTAAGCGATCGAAGCGGCGGTCTTGAACGAAATTTCGTCCGAGTCAACGTCGTGATAAGAACCGTCGTGTAAATCTGCATTGAGCCTTGTCATAGGATAGCCGTACGCTCCTTTGAGCATAGCGTCTTGAAGTCCCTTTTCAACTGCCGGGTAGAAGTTCTTCGGAACCGCACCGCCGACAACCGATACGCTGAACGTGAGTCCTTCGTTTTCGGACGGCGAGAATTTGATCCATACGTGACCGTACTGACCCGAACCGCCGTTCTGCTTCTTGTGCTTTCCTTCAACGTCAACTGTATTTGTTATCTTTTCTCTGTAAGGAATTGCAGGTGTGTCGTATCTTACGCTTACTCCGAAACGGTTTTTGAGGTTTGCGGCCAAAATCGAAAGATGCATGTCACCCATAGCATATATGAGTTGTTGCTTCGTTTCGGGATTGTTTTCGTAGCGGAGAGTCAAATCTTCTTCCGTCATTCTCGCAATCGCCTGCGATATCTTGCTCTCGTCTTTTGCCGTGAGAGGATACATTGCCTTGCAGTAGTAAGGTTTTGAGTATCTGACGGCTTTGTAAGCAATCTCGCCCGAACGTGATAAGGTGTCGTTTGTGTTGGTATCGTTGAGTTTTGATATCATACCGATATCGCCACACGCAAGTTTTTCAACTTCAACCTGCTTGTTACCTTTCATTATGTAAATGTGTGCGAGTTTTTCTTCCGAACCGCTTCTTGAATTTTTCAATACCATGTCACGGCTGATGCTTCCGTTCATAACCTTGAAGTATGACATCTTTCCTACGAACGGGTCTGCTACCGTCTTGAATACGAATAGTGCGGGATCTCCCTCAACGTCAATGTCAATATCTCCGTCCTCGGTATGCTCAACACCCTTTGCCGTGTGTCTCGGGAATGAAGCGGCAATGGAATCCATCATCGCAACAACGCCCCAAAGTCTCGTAGCCGCACCGCAGTATACGGGAGTAATCGAACCGTCTATAATACCTTGGTGAAGTGCTTCAACCGACTCTTCTTTCGTAAACTCTTCTCCGCCGAAGTATTTTTCCATCATCTCGTCGGACGTGCCTGCAAGTGCCTCGTTGAGAACGTCTTTGTATTTTGCAACTTCCGCTTCAAGTGCGGGGGTCATGTCTGTGGGTATTCTCTTTCCGCTGTCGTCGTATACGTACGGTTGCATGTCAAGTAAGTCTATCATCGTGATGTCCTTGCCGTTCTTTCCCACGGGAATAAATACGGGACAAAGCGATTTTCCGAACTTGTCGTGTAATTGATTGAAAGTTGCTCCGAAGTGTGCGTCGTAGTTGTCGCACTTGTTGATAAAGAACGCTCTCGGAACACCGGCTTCAACGGCTTTGTCCCACGCAAGTTCCGTGCCGACTTCCATTCCGGCTTTACCGTCAACGCAAATAACCACGCTGTCCGCAACTCTCGCACCCTGTCTTACTTCTCCTTCAAAATCGAGATAACCGGGTGTGTCTATAATATTTATCTTAACGTCTTTCCAAAATACGTGTGCCAAAGATGCCGAAAGTGAAAACTTTCTCGCTTGCTCTTCTGCGTCATAGTCGCATACCGTGTTGCCGTCGGGAACGTTACCGAGTCTGTCCGTTCCTCCGCTCACGAAAAGCATAGCCTCTGCAAGCGACGTTTTTCCCGAACCGCCGTGACCGGCAAGTGCAATGTTTCTGATTTGTTTTGTGCTGTAAATAGCCATTTGGGGTTTTCCTTTATCACACGAAACTGTGATTACCTTTCTATAATGAATAAATTAACCAACCATAATAATTCTAAACGGTATATGTAAATTATACAGTATTTTCGCAAAAAAATCAATGTTTTTTGTGGATATTTTGATATTCAAATCGTAGAACTTGAAGTCTGTATTTTGTATACTTCCGACAATTTCAAATTCGTTTTATCCGTTTTGCCGTATATGTTTTACAAATTCGGACAAACTATTGTTGTAAAATAAAATATACCCGTAAAGGAGATAAAAAATGAACAATTTAAATGGCAAGGAAACACACAAAACAAAAATCCAAAAACTCACACCGAGCGAGCGAAAAAAGAAAATAGAAATCGAAACTCAAAACCCAATTCCCTCGGTTCCCAATCAAGCGTGGACGGAAATGAACGTAAACCCCAAAAATCGCCCTGCATATACCACTTCCCCCGATAATAATACCGTAACCGCACAAAGTGACTTCTTCGTTGATACAACAAACGTAAAAAATAATCCCAAACCCCATAAATATCACTTTGATAAAGAGTAACTTTCCCCTCCAATCCCATCATTTTCTTAAATGATGTTTGTATTCTCCACTTCGCTTCGAATACCGCAGTTGATTCGTAACATTGCGATATCAAGTGCAGTCTTATAATTCCTCATAACATTGCCCACGCCGGTGAAGTTCTTCACGGCTGTGCCATTCAAGGTGGGGTTCTTTAAGGGGAGGAAGTATGCAGATTTGAGACACGAGGATTTTTTCTCCGAAAAATCTCGTGTTGAAAAATCAAATTTCCTCCCCTTAAACGGCACTCTTTGGACACTTTCTGTTGCTGGTGACAGAAAGTGTCAAGAAAAAGAAATATTCTTTAAATACTTTCTGTCAACGTGGACAGAAAGTATCCAAAAAATAAGTATCATAAAAAAATAAATATCAGAAAAAAAGCATTCTTCGAACACTTTCTGTTGCTGATGACAGAAAGTGTCGTAAAAAACGTTCTTTGAACACTTTCTGTCGTAACAGAAAGTAAAAACCCCAATTACCTCACCGATAATTGGGATTTTTATATATTCTGTAAGAATTCTCCGCTTTTGCCAATCAATACCCGTACTTCTTTCTCTTGCCTGCCATAAATATAACGGTAACCACAACCGCCATAACTTCGGCAATAACAATCGAAAGCCATATGCCGTCTGTTCCGAGTATTAACGGTAAAATAATAACTGCGGCAATCTGGAATATAAGCGTTCTCAAAAATGAGATTATCGCAGACGTTAAACCGTCGTTGAGTGCAGTAAAGAACGATGACCCGAAAATCGCAAATCCCGCAAATAAGAACGAGAATGAATAAATTCGGAATCCTCTTAAAGTCAAGGCTAAAAGTTCTTCGTTTTTACCCACAAATAATTTTGATAACGGCTCCGCTAAAACTTCGCCTAAAACCACCATCACAATTGCAGTTGCCGATATTAAAACAACGCTCTTGCGTAATAGGTTTCTTAACTCCTTTTTGTTCTCCGAACCGTAATTGTAACTTACAATCGGTGCAATTCCAACCGAGTAACCTATAAACATGGCGATAAATACAAAGTTGACGTACATAAGAACACCGTATGCGGAAACACCGTTCTCTCCTTCATATTTCAATAACTGAATATTGTAAAGCATACTCACAAGTGACATTGAAATATTGCTTAAAAGTTCGGACGAACCGTTCGTGCATATCTTAACTAACGCTCCTCCGTCAAAATCCGCACGTCCTAATTTCAAAAGACTCTTGTTGGGACGACAAAAATATATTATCGGTATAATTCCGCCAATTAACTGACTTACCGCAGTTGCCGCGGCCGCTCCTGCAAGCCCCCACGGTAATACTCCCACAAATAATGCGTCAAGTACCATGTTTGTAATACCGGATATTAAGGTCGAATATAACCCTAATTTCGGCACTTCCGCCGTCACGAAAAACGTCTGAAATTCCATTTGAAGCATAAACGCAGGCAACGCCGATAACACTATCCTGCCGTAAAGAACGCAATCGTCAAGCATTTTTCCCTCCGCTCCCATAAGCGACGCTATGGGACGAATGAAAATTATGCCGAGTACGGACAGAATAACACCCGTAATAATGGATACGTAAACAGTAAGCGAAAATAAACTTTGGGCTTTCTCTCTGTTCCCCTCGCCCATGTTCTTCGATATCAATGCCGAACCGCCCGCTCCGAGCATAAATCCAACCGCTCCCAGCATACCGATAAACGGATATATAAAGTTCAACGCCGCAAATTCCGTCTCACCGGCAAAGTTGGAGACGAAAAATCCGTCCACAACGCCGTATATCGACGCAAATACCATCATCGCTATGCTCGGTAACGTAAATCTCAATAACTTGTTGTAATTAAAATGATCTGAAAGTTGTATCTTCATGACCGTGTAATATAAAATGTTCCTTTCTGTGTTTTTGGTAAAAAAATTAACCGTGTTCCGACCTTTACCTTAACCCAAATAGCCTTTCGGCATTTTCATTTGTTATTTTGAGCATCTCCTCGTATGTCACACCATGAACTCTTGCAATTTCCTTTACAGTGTTCTCCATAAGCATGGAATTGTTTAACTTGCCCCTGAACGGAACGGGAGCGAGATACGGTGCGTCCGTTTCGGACAGTATTCTGTCAAGAGGCACCGACGCACACGTCGTCCGTACACTTTCCGCATTTTTAAACGTGACAGTACCGGAAAAAGAAATGTACCAACCCATGTTGCAAAGTTGCCTTGCCATCTCCGCTTTCATACTGCAAGAATGTATCACTCCACGCACACCCGGATATTTTCGTATAATGTCAAAAACGTCCCCGTGTGCGTCCCTGTCGTGAATAATAACGGGGAAATCGTACTTCAACGCAAGTTCCATCTGACGCTCAAAATAAATCCGCTGTAACTCCTTGTCAACAGGTTCCCAATAGTAGTCAAGACCTATCTCTCCGATTGCCACAATTTTGTTTTTTCCGATTTTTCCGATTGCCCCGATTTTACCGAAACCCGACTTGCCTGTATCAAAAGCAATGCCACAATCGGAACACGACTCACCGCCATTGTCCTCACAAGCCCCTTTGTCAGCCCTCAAAGTCCCTGCATTGTCCTCACAGACACCTCTGCCAGCCACCAAAGCCCATGCATTGTCCTCGCAAATTCCTCTGTCATCCACCAAAGCCCCCGTGTTGTCCTCGCAGACACTTCTGTCAGCCCTCAAATAGTCCTCTATTGCCCTGATATTGTCCTCCACGGACCCTCCCAAGACCTGTGCATCGGTAGGATGTATCCCCACCGCACAGTACATAAAATCGTATTTTTTCGCTTGTTCCATAACGATTTTTGAGTTTTCGGGGTTGCTCGCTATATTTATAACACACCCCACCTTGTCGCCAAACTCCGCCGACTCCAAAAGCCTTTTCGCACCGCCTTCAAAACCTTCAAATTTCTCGTCATAATAGTGTGCATGTGAGTCAAAAAGTTTATATTTCATCTGTAATCAAACCTCTCCTCAATAAACGTCGGACAGTCCGTGCCTGCCGAAATTTCCCTTATTCTGTCAAGTAAAGGTTGCACTGTAACGCTTTTCAGTGCAAATCTTAACCGCACTCTGTCCGAAAAATCCGTACTGTCTGTAATCGCTCCGTATTGAGGAAGGATTGCAATATATTTTTGATAATCCGAATATGAACAGTCAAGTTCGTATACCGAATATTTTTCGTAAGTTATAATTTTCGCCGCTTCAAGTGCGATTTTCGCACAGTGCGAATATGCTCTCACAAGACCGCCTGCCCCAAGCAAAATTCCGCCAAAATACCTTGTCGCAACAACAACTGCGTCCTCAACACCGCTTTTTCTTATCGTATCAAGAACCGGCACACCGGCTGTTCCCTGAGGTTCTCCGTCGTCCGAATAACGTGCAATTATCCCGCCTTTTAGAATATATGCCCAAACGTTGTGAGTTGCATCGGCATATTCACGTTTCAGTCCCTTAACATATTCCTGTGCTTCTTCTTCGCTTGTTACGTGCTTTGCGTGTCCTATAAAAACAGAACGTCGCTCTTCAAATTCGTCGCCTCCTTCGCCTTCAAGTGTAGTATATAATTCGGGTGTTTGCAATTCCGACATCGGTCTCTCCTTTCCGAAAAATATTTTTATTCTTCTTCCTCTATGGGATAATTTTCGTCATATTTTTTCATCATTCCGTGCGTTTTTTCGTCAACAACGGCAGTAACTGTTACAAATTCCGCACCGTATTCCACGTCTTCGACCGTCGAATTTTTGTATAGCGTGTTCATTGCCGAAAGTTCCCCATTGGGAATTTTAAATATTACTCTTCTTTTTCCCTCGTGGATTACTGTTTGTATCACGTCTGCAAGTTTGTCACATCCGTATCCGGTGAGTGCCGATATATATACTGCGTGTGTATCATCTCCGCCGAAGTTCGTATTTATGCTCTCGGATACTTCTCTGTCACACTTGTTAAATACATAAATCGTAGGCTTACCGCCGGCACCGAGTTCTTCAAGTGTCTTTTCGGTACATTCAAGTTGCGAACGACACTCGTCATCAGACGCATCGCAAAGTATCATAATAATATCAGAATACACCGCTTCATCAAGCGTCGACTTAAACGCATTGACCAAATGGTGTGGTAATTTTCGTATAAATCCTACTGTATCCGTAAGCAAGACTTGCTCTCCGCTTGGTAATTCAAATTTGCGTGTGGTCGGGTCAAGCGTTGCAAAAAGTTTGTCTTCCGCAAGAATACCCGCATCGGTCAAACGATTCAGCAACGTGGATTTCCCTGCATTAGTATATCCCACAATCGCTATCTGCGGTATACCGCTTCTGTCTCTTGACGCTCGTTTTACACGCCTGTTTTTATCAAGCACTTCAAGTTCTTCTTCAAGTGCAACAATTCTGCGTTTTATGTGTCTGCGGTCACTTTCAAGTTTTGATTCGCCGGGTCCTCTCGTTCCGATTCCTCCGCCGAGACGTGACATATCTTTCTCCCGACCTATAAGCCTCGGTGCGGTGTATTTCAGTTGAGCCAATTCAACTTGCAATTTTCCCTCGCCACTTACTGCATGCAAAGCAAAAATATCAAGAATAAGCATGGAACGGTCAATAACTCTCACATCATTTCCTATATCATCTTCAAGATTTCGTATCTGAGACGGGGAAAGTTCTTCATCGAAAACAACCAGATTAATTCCGTTATTTTTGCAAAGGTCTGATATCTCGTTTACCTTACCGCTTCCTATCAGCGTTCGTGCTTCAAGCGTAGATTTATTTTGCGTAACCGTACAAAAAACTTCTCCACCCGCCGTATTTAAAAGCCTTTCAAGTTCCGCAAGCGATTTTTCCACCTCTGAACTCGTAACTTTATCCGTAATTATTCCGACAAGAATTGCCTTTGATAAATTTTTTCCGTCAAATTCCATCACCACCGTCACCTCCGCAAACAAAGTTTCGCTTTATTATAATCAAAAAACCGCATACAAATAAAATATAAACAGAAAAAAAGGATTGCAATTTTATGTCGCAATCCTTTTATCGCACCGTAAAATCCCTCAGGATATTACTTCTTGGAGCCCTCAAGTCTTCTCTTGAACTTGTCTACACGTCCGCCTGCGTCAACAAACTTCTGCTTACCTGTAAAGAAGGGGTGACACTTAGAGCAAATTTCAACTCTGAGTTCTCCGCCCTTTGTAGATCTTGTCTTTACGGACTCACCGCACGCACATCTGATTACGCACTCTTCGTACTGGGGATGGATGTTCTGTTTCATTATTTTCACCTCACAAAATTTCTTCACTGTTCTTTGACAGTGATTTCACAAGTGGATTAATTATATCATTTTTTTATAAATATGTCAATACTTTTTTATAAAAAAATTCACATTGGGGACAATTAAATTTTCACCTTGCGTTATTCAAATCGACAAAATTTCCGCCATCGGTGGTGTATAATTTAAATGGGCTATGGAGGTGATATTACGGAGACCTACGTTTATGCCGACATTTTATTTCTTGTCAATTTCAGTATGGATTATCTTTGCCTTTATATAAGCACAAAGATTTTAAGGCGTTTATTTTCAGTCAAAAAAATGATTATAGCCTCGGCAATAGGCGGACTATACTCGGTTATTTCTCTCGTTGTAAATACCACAAGCGTTATATCATTGATTTCGGACTTGTTGTCCTGCCTGCTTATTTCCGCAATTGTTTTTCACCGAAAAAAGCAGTTTAAAGCAACCGCAATCTCCGCATTGCTGTTTTTTGCCGTGTCGATGACCGTCGGAGGTATAATGACAGCACTTTTTAATTTGGTTAATAAGTCCGGCATAACCTTCGGTTCCGAGGGTGGCGACAGCCTATCCGTTTGGGGATTTGCTATGCTTGCAATATCGGCGGGTATTTTTTCGGTGTGGGGCGGTAGATTTATTTTCAGAAAAAAAGAAGTAAAGAGTTGTGTTGTCCGAATACGTTTCGGAAAAGAAGAAATAGAACTTAACGCTCTTACAGACAGCGGTAATTTGATACGAGACCCGATGAGCGGAAAACCCGTTATTATAGTAGATGAAAAAGCGTGTGGCAATTTCGTCGATAAACGAATTTTGGATGATTTTTTACTCGGAATTCATCCGTCAAAACCGCAATACACTTCTATGAGAATCACCTCGATAAACACCGTAAACGGCACGTCCGCACTTGTAATTATGAATGCCGAACGAATAACCGTTTCGTACGTACATAATGGAAAAACACACGAAATTTGCACCGATGCGATGTTTGCCGTAAGCAATATCAAAAGCGGAGAATATGACGCTATCGTTCCATATTCGATTTTTCGTGGTTTATAAAATCGGAAAGGTAATTTTATGCTTAAAGAACTGTTTATTAAATTTAAAAAATTTTTTTGGCACATCGACAATCAATGTTTTTACATAAACGGTCCGGAACTTCTTCCGCCACCGCTTTCCCAAGACGAAGAGGCAATTGCCATTTCAAAAATAAAAACGGATGACACCGCAAGGTCTTTGCTGATTGAGCATAACCTACGACTTGTTGTATTTGTTGCAAAGCGATTTGAAAATACCGGCATTTATATAGAAGACTTGATATCCATAGGCACAATAGGGTTGATAAAAGCGGTAAATACTTTCTGCTCCGATAAAAACATCAAACTTGCCACGTATGCGTCACGGTGTATTGAAAATGAAATTCTTATGTACATACGTAAAAATGCAAGCCATTCAAACGACCTATCAATAGATGAACCGCTAAACGTAGACTGGGACGGCAACGAATTATTGCTGTCCGACGTACTCGGAAATGACGAAGATTCCGTGTCCGCTTCCATAGAACGTGAAGAAGAAAACAAGATGATTTACGATGCAGTTGGACGTTTGTCTCCACGTGAAAGACAGATAATAGAACTTCGTTACGGCTTATACGGCAAACGTGAAATGACTCAAAAAGAAGTCGCAGACAGTCTCGGCATATCTCAATCATACATTTCAAGACTCGAAAAAAAGATCATATCTCAACTCAAAACTCAACTTCAAGGCAAGATTTAAATTTCAAAAGGCGTCGACCAAAACGGTCGACGCCTTCATTTTTTGCAATATAGTTTTGCAAACGTATTTGATTTTATTCTGCGGTAAGACCCGAACGTTCAATTCCTTCAACAAGATATCTTTGGAGGAATACGTAAAGAACTACAAGAGGAGCAATTACCATAAGTCCACACGTGTTACGTATCGCAGGAATGTAAACCGCCTGACCCTCATACTCGTAATCCAAACTTTCTATCGCATTTGGTATATCCAGATAGAGTTTCGAAAGCATCGGAACGTTATCTTGGTCAAAGAACATTCCTATATAGAATTGGTCAGTCCACTGCCAGCAGAACGCAAACAGGAACACTGTAATCATCATAGGCACGGACATAGGCAGAATGATTTGTATAAACGTTCTGAAATCACCCGAACCGTCAATATATGCGGATTCTTCAAGCGAGTCGGGAATGCCACGGAAGAACTGACGAAGCATAAAGATGTAAAGTCCGTTCTTGAATGCAAGACCCGTAATCGAAAGAATTATCATAGGCCAGAAAGTATCTTTGAGATTCAATGCATGGTCTCTTGCTATCTGTGCTATAACCGCATTTGATGAGCCTGCGTCAAACAGAGAAATTTTCGAAAGGATTGAGTCAATTCCCTCTATTCCTATGCTTGCACCGCCACTGAGGAATTTAAGTATTCCGAACACGTCGAAATATCTGAATGCCATTTCAAGCGAGAATTGGAGTGTCTTGTGAGGAATTACCATCGTAAGTACAACCAACAGGAACAAGATTTTATTACCCTTGAACTTGTACTTGGCAAGTCCGTACGCTATAAGACAGCATGCAAACGTTTGGAGAACGGCACATACAATCGAGAGCGTAAACGTATTGAGGAACGCTTTTGCATAACCCAAATCCGTCCACACCGCCTTGTATATTTCGAGTGTGAAGTTCTTAGGGATAAGCATTACCGTCGTATCAACAAAGTCGTCACGGGACATAAACGAACCTGCAACTTTTGTTATAAAGGGATAAAGAACGACGTATGCAACTCCGAGCAAGAATATAAATCTGAAAATTTTAACGACTACGTTTTGAATAAAGTAGTAATTTAAGAATTTCGCTTTTAATCTGTCCTTTAAGGGAGAGCGTTCAAAATCTGCTTTGATTTTGTTTTTCGATTCTTTGAGAATTTTAGGGTTTGCACCGGTATTGTTTGAATCCATATTTTGCCTCCTCCCTTAATCTTTTCTCTGGTAGAATACGAACATCGACACAATGCCCGCAACTGCCGCAATGATGAGCATAACTATCAGGAAGTACATCCACGACATCGCTCCGGTGACGTCTTCACCGACAGAAGTTTTGACAGATGAGATATACGACATAACCGTATTCGACTCTGTGGTAAATGCATCTATAACCGTATAAACCGCATTAACAAGAATCATAGGGCTTATCATCGGGAACGTGATTTTCCAGAACGTTTCCCATCCGCTCGCACCATCTATTCGGCACGCTTCATAAATGGCGGGAGATATTGATTGAAGTCCAGACAAGAATATAAGCATCTGTACACCCGATCGGTTTACAATGTTATATATCTTATTTACCATTTGAACTACGTAGTCTACAAGACCTTGACCGACTTTCATATTTTCAAACAGTCCTTCCAGGTCTATCGAAGATATGAAGTCGTCGGCAGTACTTGAACCCGAACCGTTATCAATTCCGCCACCCATTATGTCACTTGTAGTGTCCATAAGGCTGAGGGACGTCATAAATCCTGTTGCCAATACAACGGGCAGGAAGAATATTGCACGGAATGCGGCACGACCCACCATTTTTTGGTTAAGAAGAACTGCCATAAACAATGCAAACAAGAGTATACAAGGTATATCAATGATAAGTTCTCCTATACCCGATGTCAACGTCTGCAAGAACGTTGTTCCGTATTTTCCGAATAATGCCTCGCTGTAATTGTCAAGTCCGACAAATTCAAGTGTAAATCCACCGGTGGGAATAACTTGAAGGTGATTGAACGTATACCATACGGAGTCCTTTATAATAGGAAGATAAATGCACAAGAATCCTATTACAAACGGAAGTACAAATAACCAGCCTTTTCTGGCTTTTCTTTTGTCGAGAGATTTTATTTTTCTCTTCTTCTGAACTTGCTTAATTTCCATTTCGCCTGTCATAATTATTTATACCTCCTTTCTTATGCCATAAGTGCCACATAGTTGTATGCGGGAATTGTGTATTCAATGCCGTTGAAAGTAACTTTGACACTGAAATTGTTATAGTTAAGAATTACGTACTTATACGCCGTATTGCCTGTTCCGTAAGTCACAACCACAACGTTGTCAACAGAGTACTTGGAATTCTCTTCTTCGTTCTCTTCGTTGTCAACCACTTCGTCTTTCTTATCCTCTTCTTTGAGTGCTTCGTCATATTTTGCTTCGAACGTTGCACCGAGTTCCGCATCATACTCTTTCACGGAATCGATTATTTCTCGAATCATCGCATTTGCACCGATACTTTCATCGTTGAGCATAGATGCAAACGAAAGTTGAAGTGTGTAATGCACGTACTGCATAGTTCCCTGTCTGTCCTTGTATGCGGAATAGTAAACTCCGTCTGAAGAATCGTAGTAAATATTTACGTCAGAGGTATCAACAAGTTTTCCGTTGACGTAAAGTTTTGCACCGATTGCGGACAAGTCAACCAACTCTCCGTTACGTGTTACGTTCTTGCTGAGCATTTTTTCGCTTGACGACAAATCCTTTTTGAGTTGGTTCTTTTCGATGAGGATTTCATTGAGAATATCCTTGCTCGTAATTTTTACATTAGAACCGTTGTTCTTGTAGTATGCTTCAAATCCATGTTCGTAAGAACCTATAACGTAAACGTACTTATCTGACGCTATACCGTAAATATAGGTAGGCATACCGTAAATCCAGTCTTCCTGATCGATAAGCGTCATAGATCTCGAAAATCCTTCGGATATCTGAGAAAGTGTAAGAACGTTGTAATTGTTGTAACCCTCCATAAGTGCAAGGCGGTTTACTGCCTCTGCAAGCAAGAGAGCATCCGTTGTATTAGCGGAAATGATAGCGTTTGCATCACGTGTCGCTTCAATATACTTTGCAACTTCTTCAACCGACTTGCGAAGTTTGCTGTATGCGTCACCGCTCAAAATATTGAAGTTGTTCTTAATTCTTGTCAAAAGTCTGACAGAATTATCTCCACCCTTCCACGTTGCAATATCTTTAAGAAGAGTTTCATAAGCCGTTGAAAGTTCGCTGTATCTGCTTGTGGCAGAAACAACGTTTTCGAGAACCGCCACTTCGGCAGCCTTACCCTCGGCTATTGCATTGCTGAGCAAGCGTTCAGCCTCTGCACGGATATTTTCAAAGTAGTTATCCTGATACTTGATGTAGTTTTCGATAGATTCGATGATATCAGATTCTTTCTCATCGGTGTCGGGAACACGAACCGCATCGCTTATCGTTATATGGTCGATAATATACTTATCTTGAACGTCTCCGAGAACCTCGTTGAGGCTGTTATACGTTGAGATAAGGTCATCTTTCCATATATCGTATCTGATGGAATAGTATTTGCTGAGCGTTGACGACTCTTTGAGTTTTTCCGTATTCTGATATGAAAGGATGAAATACGGAGATGCTCCGTTTTCAATCGCTTTAAGCATTGCATACTGCATATCGCCTTCCATATTGAGAGGCTCGCCGGCAAACTGTATCGAACCGTGGAGTACGACGCCTATAAAAGGCACTGAACTTGACGAACGACTCTGGCGTGAAGAGTCAAGAGAAACGTCGAGAATGTGGTCAACGTATTTCCAAACGTAGGAGTTACCACCGGACGTCATTACGTCAACGTTTTCAAGTTTTTCGCTGATATACTTAAATGCTTTAACGGTATATTCTTTTGAGTCCTCACGGTTATAAGGTTCGTCCTCATCAAAGTCGGAGTTGAGCGAATTGCCGAGAGAACCGATTGAAATACCGTTGAGATTATCATATTTAAGATAATTATCAACAAGTTTTTCATAGAATTCGGAGAAATATGCGGGAGAGATTGCAAGGTCATAATAACTTACGTACTTCTGCTGTGTAGCACTGTATACTCTCTTACTTGCATATCTGTCGTCGATAGTCTTTGAAACCTGTTTTTTGATGTTAACACCGTCAAAAGCAGACTGGCTTATAACGTAAGCAAAATCAAAATCGGGGAATATTCCGAGATTTGAATTTTCTTTTTCCGAAATTTTTGCGGCATAATCAAGCAAGGACTGGAATCCTTTCTTTCCGCCTACAACACGTTCGAATTTAAGTTTTTTGGGAACGGTATACGTCATACCGCCGTTTGTGTATCCCGTAAGTTTGAAATTGATGTTGTTTATACCCGTATCCTCGCCTGACAAATCCTCATACATAGCGATTATGTCTTCGAAAGAAGTAAGGGCTTTCATCGTATTCACGGGAATCGAAAGAATTCTTTCAACCGTTTCAAGAGCACCGAAAGACTCAATGTAAAGAGGAATATCGTCTGTCAGATCATCACTTGAAAGAGGTGTAAGTACTCCTTGATTGGTAAGATAATCACGATATGCAACCGCCATACCGAGCCACGATGCGTCATATACGGTTTCTTCCGTTTCGCTTGCTACGTCTCCGTCTGCAAGCATAACATATCTCATTTTGTAGTTGCCGAGATATTTACGTTCACTTACAACTGTCCACTCACCAAGTCCCGATACGGAAAGCGATTCTTGGAGGTTGTACGTGTCGGACGGACGGGGCGTAAACTGCATCTTTACGGAGTTGTAATCGTTTTGGTTACCGCCGTGATATGATGCGATTTGCGTAAGTGCGTCTCCCTCTTCTATAATTGCGAGGAATCCGCTCTTCTTTTCCTTTATTTCAAGAGTATTTCCCGAAGAATTTGAAACTATATAATTTACAGCCGAATAAACGTCCCCGTAAATCTTGTCGTCAACGTCAACGTCTCTTTCGCTTTCCACTTTGCTTACAAGAGAACCGTCAACCACGGTTTCCGTTCCGTCAGCCGAAGTATAAACATATTCCTTGGAATACACCGCTGTACCGAATACAGGATATCTTATAGTCTTTTCATAAGTTCCGGTAAGTGAATGGTAAGCATAGTCGGCACCGTATATCTGGTTGTATGATGACATGGGCGAAGTGGTTACACCGGGTTCGTCAAATTCATACAAAGCACCGGCACCGTCAGGCATCAAGTTATAGCCGTCATTCCAGTTGCTGCCCGCACCCATATAAGGAAGAACAACAAGGGAGTTGAGCGTGTAAAGCGACTCGTTGAAACGAATACCGTTTGCGGGAAGTCTTACACTGAGTCCTTCGTCATCGATGGTATATTCAAGAGCCATTTTAAATACAGGAGGATTTTCATCATCTGCCTCGTATTTTGTCATTTCATGGTCATATTCCATCTCTTCGTACGTGTACTCGGGACAATATGTCTTTATGTCTTGTTCGAGACGAGACAGAGTTGTTGACGAAACGTCCTCTGCCAAAGTATACATAAGGTCTATGTCTTTGAGTGCCGGGAAGTCGGCAAGAAGTTTCTTCTGTTCTACTTCGGATCTTTTGATTTTTTCTCCGTTTTCGTCCAGAACAAATTTTCCCTCGCCATCGATTTCATATAATGAAACCGCCGTAAATTCCGCAAGGAATTTTTCGGTGTAGAATCCCGTGGGGTCCGTGGGTTTCATACCCTCGACAACGTTGTCTTTAATAAGACTTTCAAATCTGCTTGCCTCAATGTAGTGAGGAACAAGCATTTTGGACTGCTCTCTTCCTATGGTGTATTCAACACGAATACCGCCCTTTATACTCTTTACAACGACCTGATCTTTCAAAGACGCCATACGGAAACTCGTATAAGTGTAACTTTGACCCTTCAAATCCGTAAATGAAATTTCTATCTGCGAGAGCAACTGCTCTTTAATACTACCGGTTGTCGAATCGTCATCAGTTGAGTTTGACGACTTATCCGCCGCTACGTCCCAAGGGTTTGTGAAAAGTTTTTCACCCGTAGCCTCATTAACAACCGCAACTTCACCGCTGAAATCGTCTACGTATATCTTGTATCCGTTACTGCGGAATGCAAGCTGCATCGTTGCGATTTTTTCATCGGCATTTTTATAAAGTTTTTCTGTATAGTCCTCTGCTGTTTTTGCGTTTTCGATTTTCTCGTAGTGAATACCGTCCTCGTCGAATGAATCCGCAGCAAATACGTTTACAGTCAAAAGTGCGGTCAATGAACCGATCAACATAACAACAGTTAAGAGCAACGATACAATTTTATTAAATTTTTTCATTATAAATCTCCTATCTGCTAATTTACATTCGGTATTGAATTTCCGATACGATACTCGTAACAAGGCTTATCATCTTGCCGACAAGCGATGAGAACAAAATCGCAATAAACATAATAAATACCATTCCGACAAGCGTTCCAAGTACTGTAACAACGTTTTTACCCATTGTATAGTCGTGAGTTACCATTGTTCCGAAGAACAAGAGCATGCCGACCCAAATAAGTGCAACAACGTATATAACGTTTACAATATCAAGTTCATCAACCGTAGCAACGTTTGCATATATGGTCGAAGGAATCAAAAGAAGTGGAAGCGGGAGAAGGCTGTACGACGATGCGATAAATACGTCTTTGAGACTTCCTTCGCCGTCGAAAAGTGTTGTAAGACACCAGTTTGCAACAACGAACAATGCAAGCGGAACCAAAACACTGAGTCCTTGCGATATAAGTCCAGAGTAATTTCCGGTCGGGTTCGAAAGGTATCCCGAACCTATTCCCTGATAGAAGAATGCCGCTACCGTTATTGCAATGTACGTAATCGACGCACGAATAGAACCTCTCTTTTCGTGCTTCAAATCCCAGAATCCGTCAAACGGGTGGAACATAAGATAGAATCCGTATGCAAGTTCCTGACCGTAAGTCTTTTTCTTTCCCGAGTGAGTTGCTTTCTTGTTTACTTTTCCGACAAACTTGAAGAAGAGTACGAATGCCGCAATTACCGCAACTATTATAACAATAAGAAGGATAAAGTAATCAGACATCCATTCTTTTCTTATTTCCTTATAAGATTTAGACCAGTTGTCCGTATCGTAAGCCGCCTCAAACTGTTCCAGTGACGCTTCGTATTCGCCGTTTCGGTACATAGCCTGACCGATTCCGACGTAAGCGGCGTCAAAGTTCGAGTTTCTTTGCAATACCTCTGCCCAATAACTGATGGCAAGGTCAAAATCCTGTTCGTTTTCCGCTCTGAGAGCGTCTACGAGAATGTCGCCGTATTCCGTTCTCTTATAAACAACGATTTTTGACGCCTGCTTATCAAGCACGAGCATTTTCGAACCCTGATAAGTAATAGCGGCAAGACCGTTCTTTGTAACGTTACCGAGCATATTTCCGATATCACCGAAAGCGAAAAGCAAACTTCCGTTATCGTCATAAGTATATATTTTGGAACGTTTCTGGTCAATAATCGACCACATTCCCTCTTCGCCTATCGCCACGTCAACGATGGTTGAAACTCCCGCAATATCTTTGTCGCTATACGCTGTTTTTGCATATG
The DNA here is from genome assembly GCA_964526505.1 of uncultured Clostridium sp. GTDB lineage: Bacteria > Bacillota > Clostridia > Oscillospirales > CAG-272 > SVTX01. Next base: position 17,631 of record CAZGJC010000016.1, on the reverse strand, counting down.
CAACTTCTCCGACGGGAGGCCAGAAACCGTTACGTTTCATAATTTCTTCACCGTTCGTGTTAAGCATCTTAACAGGCATATACGTTGAAGAATATACACCGCCGACAGATGAAGAAGAAACTATGGACGCTTCAAGCGATGCGGTATCTACGGTAGAGGTCGTAACGTAAACAAACCCGTTCGAATCTACCGAAATATTGTTGTACTCACTTGAAGTTGCTTGAATTTGCGAATCTTTCTGATCTTGTGTTTGGAATTTCTTCCAAAGTGCTTCCCAAGCGGATACCGTAACGGCTTGGGCTCCGATAAATCCGGTAAATTCACCGGTTTCGGTCATAACTATGATACCCTCTGTGGTTGTAGACGAAACTACGAATATACGTTCGTACTGGTCAACCGCAAGTGCCACTGGCTTGTATATCGAATCGCTTTCAAACAAGTTGGATTGCGGTTCGGGAATTATACGGTCAAAGTTGCCTTTACGGTCGAACACCACTATTCTGGAAGCACCGGTATCACAAACCCAAATGTATTTGTCCGTAATAAATACGCCTTCGGGTTCGGTAAGTGTTTCGGGAACACCCTGATCGTTTATAAAATCGCTGATTATAAAATCCACCTTGTAGTAACGGTCAAGACATACTATTCTGTTGTTTTTCGTATCTGCTATATATACGTTATTGTCATCGTCGGTTTCAAGGTCGCAAGCACCGCTGATATCAAGGTCAAGACCCATATATGCCGAATCTATCGTCGTATCAGGCGTGTATGCATCCGGTGAAAGCAACGGATAGCCCGATATCGAATACGTATACGTCTGATATGCGGAACTTGCACTTGAAACGCAAACCGCACAGGAGGCAACCATAACGATTACGAATATAAAGCATAATAACTTCGTTATTTTTTTCATTACGTTTCCTCCCAAATCAGTCTTTCATTCCGCTCGAACCCATGGTCTCAATAATATTGGACTGAGTTATAACGAATACAAGGATAGGCACGAGCATCATAACAACTTGTGCCGCCGCAGATGCACCCGCACGTTTAATTCCGCCTGCGGTTATCTGACCTATCGCATAGTTTATGGATTTAAGTTCTTCCGAATAAATGTAACTCGATGCACCTTGGTTCCAAAGTCCCTGAAACGAATAAACTATAAGCGTAAGCCAAGCGGGTTTAACCATCGGCATCGCTATTGTCCAGTACGTGCGAAGTTCGCTCGCACCGTCAAGTCTTGCCGATTCAAGAACCGTGTCGGGAACGTTTGTGTCCATAAACTGTTTCATAAGGTACAAACCAAGCGTTGAACCCCATGCAGGCACGATAATTGCCCAATACGTATCGAGCCAACCGAACGCAGACATTATAATAAATGAAGTAATTGCCGTTACGGTTGAGTTAAACATAAGTGACAACTGTACCGTTGAGAACATTGTCTTTGCTCCCGGGAACTTGATTTTTGCCAATGCATAAGCCGCCATTGACGCCAAGAACAGGTGTCCGAAAGTACCTGCAACGGATGTGAATACCGTATTGAATATGTATCTTGAAAAAGGTACCCAAGACGTACTCATAAGAGAAAATAACGATTTAAAGTTTTGAAGTCCGGGATTCATAACGTAAAATCTCGGAGGATACATCCAAAGTTCGTCAAGAGGTTTGAGCGACTGCACTATTACGTAGAACATAGGCAGGAACATGAATGCACCGAGAACAACGAGAAGTACCGTTATTCCTGCGTCGCCGCCCGCAGAACGGGCGAGGACGACTTTATGTTTTCTTGTTCTTAATTTTGCCATATCATTGACCTACCTTTGAAAGCATCTTCTTAACCAATGCGTTGGCTCCGACCATCATTGCAAACAGAACCACCGCTATCGCAGAAGCATATCCGACTTCATACCTTTGTCCGCCATAGTCTTCCAAATGGTGGACTATTGTGTGTGCGGCGTAGTTTACAGACGGGAATCCGCACAGTGCGGTAACTATCGCACCATATCCGAACGAACCCGTAATTGTCATAACGGCACCGAACATAAGTTGGGGCTTCATCGAAGGAAGCGTTATCCAATAAAGTTCCTGCCATCTGTTCTTAATTCCGTCAACCGCACCTGCTTCGTAAAGCGAACGATCAACACCTTGAAGTCCTGCGATAAACGACAGGAACGACGTACCGAGCGAGGTCCAGAGAGATACTACAATACAAAGTACCATAACGTAATTTTCATCTTGGAACCACGCAATTTCCTCATCTATAATTCCGAGGTTAAGAAGCGTTGCGTTTACCCAACCGTAGGAGTCTGCCGAGAAAAGCGTACCCCAGATGAGGTAAACCTGACCCGAAATTGAGGGGGCGTAGAATACAAGCGTTACAACCGCTCTTATTCTCGGAGGAAGTTCATTTATAAACCACGCAACCAAGAACGAAAGCAAGTATGACGAAGGACCTACTATTACTGAAAATATAAGTGTATTTTTTACCGCTATCAAGAATATATCGTCGTCAAAGAAAAGCGAAACGTAGTTCTTGAACCAAACGATGTTCGGCACTTCCAGCATATTAAAGTCCGTAAAACTCATAAACACTGAAATAATAACAGGCAACACGGTAAATATGAAGAATATCAGCATATAAGGAGCAACCATCAGGTATGCAACCTTATTACGCTTCATTTCTTTCCATATCCACTGACGCATCGTTATATCTTTGCGTGCCACAGCCTGTTTTTCTGCTGTTTTAGTAGACATTTGTTTTCTCCTTACTTTATATGATGATTAGTCTTGTGCTCTTGAAACATCATAAAGCACTTGTGCCGTATAACTGAGTAATTCGTCGTTGGTCAATTCGGACAACTTAATTTCTTTTCTTGCGTTGACTTTCTTTGTGTCGACCGTTGACGTTATCATTTCCGAAATTTGTTCGGATGCAGCCTTTATCATTGCATCGTCTCCGTTTCTGATTGCGGAGTTTGCAATATCAGCCGCACTTGTAAGACCCGCTTTTCTAAGTGCCTCAACGGCGTCTTTTGCCTGGTCTTTTCTCTTTGATTTAAGCGTTTGACCTATCTCCAAAGTTTCAAGACCGAACTCTTCTCTCTTACGAGTTATTTCCTTATTTATTGTATTTATATAAGACATCAATTCTTCAACAGGGTCGGCTTTGTTGTTGTAAGCGTCGAGGAATGCGAAGTTTGTATAACGTCCTATAATGTACGTACCGGGATAGTTGGGAACTGCGGCAAGATTTTCGAACTGTGCGAGAATCTGTTCAAGTTCTGTTTGAGTCCAAGGAAGATCTGCAAGTGCAGACTTGTTCGCCGTATTGTATTTAGCGGAAGGACCCATAATAGCAACCATTTCGTTAGAATAATCGGTCTGGCACTGCTTGCCTGTAAACCATCTCATAAATTCCCACGCCTTAGCCTGCTGTTCGGGAGTATCACAACCCTTAACCATAACGCTTGCCGTGCAAGATGAAACCGCACAGTTATTTATGGTTCCGTCTTCTTGAAGTGTTCCGGGCATCGGAACGAATTGCCACAATCCTTCAATTTCGGTTGCGAATACTTTAAGTTGGTTGTAAAGACCCGTATAGTCGCTTATGATAATGGGCATTTCACCGGTTCTGAAACGGTTAGCGGCATCGTAAGAATACGGGAAACCGTACTGCGTAAACAAGTTACACATTCTTTCAAATGATGAAAGACCTATCTTTGAATCGAGATTTATTCTCATTCCGTCGTCCGCAAAGAGCGAACCGCCGTTTTGATAAATATAAACCTGATAGTCTGTTGTAAGACCTATTGACATATTCTGTGCTTGAAGCACGGGAATAGCCGCCATAATATCATCCCAAGTTTTGGGAATTTCAATTCCGAGATCCGCAAGTATGTCCGTACGCACAAACATCATTGAAAATCCCTGGGCTTCGGGCAAACCATAGTAATGCTGTTCGCCGTCGGAGTCCTCAATTCCGAGAACAAGCATTGCCGCTTCGGTAAAGTTGGTAATGTGTTCTTCAAATCCATCCATATGTTCTATCGGATATATTGCAGAACGTATAGCATAGTTGATAACATCCGCCTGCCCGAGACCGAGGTAAACGTCAGGTCCCTCTCCCGCAAGAATCGAAGGAAGAAGTGTTCCGCCCGCAACCAATCGGAGGTTTACCGAACATCCGTCAACCTCACCGCCATTGGCTTTGCTTGAAGAGGTGAAGTTATTATTTATAAGGTTACGTATAACCTGCGACTGGTCACGACCGGACGCAAGCCAAACCTCAATGCCGTCATCTGCGGACGATTCGTCCATAACACCCATACCGTCGTAGTCACGGAAGAAACTCCAGAAGAAACTCTTGACCTCGTGAACCATGCTCTGCCAGAAATTAGCCTTCGCCTTGGGTGCGGTTGCATCGGATGCCTGAATCAAGATGTAGTCAAGTTGAAGAGGCTGAGTTTTGATATCCGAAAGGAACGTACCGAGAGTTCCTATGTAACTTTTAAGACGAGAAAGGTTTTTGGCAATCTTGTCTTCATCGGATGCCATTTCTTTGAGAAGGTCGGCAATCTTTTGAAGTGTACCTACGTGAGAGGACTTCTGCCCCGCTAACTCGGTAAGTTTCTGAGCAACACCGGGGTTTTCGGAATTGTCATTGTCAAGCACTCTTGCCTGAATAACCATATCTATAAGTTGATCCGGCATAATGGTCGTGAACTTATAGTCACGGTTTTTATCGGGGGTGGCACCCGTCAAGCGAAGAATCGTAAGATAATCGCTGTTTATTGCGTCAAGTGCGTTTTGAACGTCGTTTATTATATCTCCCAGGGCTCCGAGTGTAACCTCAAAAGTCAAGGTATATACAACGCCCTCCTCAAAATAGAGATTGAACGACTTTTCGTTTCCGTCGTCATCCTGTGCTTTGAGGTTCGTAACCTGCCAGTCGTCACTGTAATTGTAAGTGAGAGCGGCGGCTTCCGCAAACGGAATACCGTTGTAGTATCCGAGGCTTCCCTCTTCCGCACCGTCGCTGTAAATGTACAACGCACGGTTTACGAAAATACCGTCAAGCACGTTTTGTCTGAAACGCGTGAATATATCGTACATACCGGAGGAATTGACCGTAAACTTGTACGAAACCGCTTGACCTGCCGTTTGCCATTTTTCCGCACCCATCGTGTTAAGAAGGGTTCTGTCGGTAGCGGACGGAGAGTTTATCGCAGAGGATCTGTCCTCCACCGCATATATTGTCTTGTCTGTTGCGGACGAGAAATATTCGCCCTCGATCTTTACCGAATCCGTACCGTTGGGGACACCCTTAAACTGTGCTATGTAGTCCTCATAGCTCATCAGCGTCTCAGCCGGGCAAAGCGTAATGGACTTTATCGCCATAGGCTCGTTTTCGGATTCAAGCGTAATTGTAGACGTGCCCGCCTCGAAAACAAATTCGAACGGATCGACAGTACAACCCGTTGAATCCTTAACCGTGTAACTCGTCCAAACGGGAGCCTGGTACGACTCGGGGCGAAGTTCGTTTTTGTATATGTCAATCTTCATAAAACGAAGATCGTACTGCTCACAAAAACTCGTTCTCGCATTCGTCCACACTTCGGGATATTTGAACTTCAACTGACCGTCGTTTTCGTAATACTCTACGCCTGCCTTGTCTGCCGCAGACTTAACTTCGTCCCACGAAGCCTTGCCCGAGTATATAGCGTCAACGTAATCATTTTGCCAGTTTTTGTTAAGGCTCAAATATCTCGCTTCCGAGAAAGGCACCTTGTCGTTTATCTTCAAGATACGTTCAACAGCCGTAGCCTTACCCTCGGTTGCATAATACTCAATTTTGATTACGTATTTTCCCCTTGTGGGAACTTCCACGTTCCACGTAACCGAGCCGGTGCCGTTGGTGGCAATACAAAATTCGCCCTCGTTGAGACCGTATTTTGCCATATCTTCGGCATTTTCTCCGTCGCCGATTATTTCGTAATCATCCGAGTCGGTTTTTTCGGAATTTATATCCTTTACCGCATCAATTGTGATTACTTCCTTTCCTCCCGGAACGCCAACGTAAAGAGCCGCATACTCCTTGTAAGACATTGCATTAAGCAACTCTCTTATTTCGGCAAGCGTTTGCCCCGTAGTTGAACTTGAAGTGCCGGAAGTTCCGGACGTATCTGTTTGTGCCGCCGAAATAGGCAGTACGAAACAGCCGAGAACAAACATCAAACAAAGCAGCGTGGCTGTCAATCTTTGAAAATTCGTTTTCTTCATGCTAAATTCCTCCTGTATAAGTTTCCTTCCCACGCACGCCCGTGCGTGCGAAAGGAGAGCCCGACCACGCCAAATTGGCATGGTACGGCATAATTTTACCTTATAATGATATCACAATGGGGTATTTTTGTCAAGAAAAATAATTCGTCCAAGCCCGTGAAAACGCTTGTCTCATCAACATTTTCGGCATTTTTCTCGTGTTCACAAAGACGCTTTGAAAGTTTACACTTTTTTTATTTTTCTACGTCTTTAAGCATATTTAATATCTTGTGGTAAATTTTATTTACTTTTTCAAATAATTATCCTCGATATTCCCTGTCATTTTTCTCGCCGTTTTCGAAAATTATCAAGATGCACATAGCTCAATGACTATCGAGGTAAATTCCATTTACCCAATGTGCTGTTTTTAATTTTAAACCATTTGTAACATTTTACAAGTCAAAATTGTCGTTTGTGAATTTTAAACAAATTTTGTGTGTTTTTTTCTACGCCATCAGTTTAACCTTCAAAGCCCATGAAGCACGTTTCGAAGTGTTGCAATACGTCTTTTCGGTGTATGCAAATGCTCATATACCCACATTTCTTTACTTATCCATTATTTTCCATTTGTTGCTTTTTATACCATTCGGATTTCAGACGTGCAAAACAGGCAAAAAAGCCCAAGCATTACAAACAAATACCTCACCGCCGACGGAGTAAAATTCCCCACTAACGTTTTCAGATTTTGTCATGTGGCAAAAATTAAATCCCACTCATGTCATTTTCGTTCATTTCAGCGTTATCGAATACGTCACCATGCTTTACAAGCATATCTTTTTCGATTACGCATTTATAAATTTGCTGTTTATTTATAAACGGTTTGTTTTCTTTTTTGGTTTGCATATCAGTTCTCGTTTAATGCAAAATCAAAAAATCTCCGGCGGCATAAAAATCGGCACACCGTGAATATCCGGTGTGCCGTGTTTTGTTATTATTTCACATTTGGCTGTTATGCAGGCAAATATCCGTTTTCAACCATCCACTTATAGTAAACCGTGCTTGGCGAGAAATCATATCCGCTTTCGCTTTCATAAGCAGTATTCATATATTTTGAAATTGATATATAATAGCCTCCAATGGTTGCCGTTTCACTTGAAAGTTTAGACGCAAGCGTTTCGATAATCGCTTCCAATTGAACGGAATTTTCGGCACCGTCAATCAATTCGGATATCCATTTGTTTGCAGACAAAACGTTTTCGAGTTCAGACTGCTTCATTCTGGAATCCTCGTCTTCGAGCATCGTAGAAAAGTCAAATCCAAGCAAAGGATTGACAACCGCTTCTCCATTCTGGATTTTAGCATCTTCCCAATAATCTGCGGACAGTCCCTCTTCCGGATACGCAATAAAGCAGTTACCTGTCTTTTGAATATCCATCAAATAATATTCTTTTTGGGACTCATCTTGCTCGTTAACGTCAAGTGCAATTCTTTCAAGTGTTCCGTCGCTCTTTATCTGATAATGTTCTCCCTCAATTCCATATTGAAGAAGATTACGTGCCGTAGAGTTGGTATTGATATACTCTATAATCTTCATGCAATGGTATACACTGTCCGTTGCGGAACATACGGCAAACATATTACCGTAAAGTTCATCTTCGCCAACCTCAGGATACTTTACAATTGAAACGTAATATTCACGTCCGTTCTCGTCCGTGTAAACGCCTCCGTTTTCCGTGGCTTCTCTCTTTATCTCATAGCCGCCCTTCAAATAGGAGACGGCAACACGCTGACCTTCAACAGGCGTTCCGTAATATCCGCTGTATTCATATCCTTTAAGCGTTTTAAGTATATTTTGGTATTCCTCATTACACAAAAGATTGTTAAATCCAAGAGACAATTTTCCTCTCGTTGCATTTTTGGGGTTACCGTACAACGCACCGAACATTGAGAATATCGAACCGTCGCCTATCGGATAGGAGTATTTTGTGTTTCCAAGGCTGTCAACCTGCTCTTCGTAGCCTATATTCCAGTACCACGTAAAGAGACTCATCGTTTCATTGAAGTCAGATGCTATGGGCAAAACGTCGCTGTACTGTTCGGAACTTGTAACGTAATGGAGAAAATCCTTGCAGTCAATTATATTGCTATCCTCATCTATCTCATATGAACTGCTGCTGTTATCGTAAAGTTCTTTATCTACAAGCATATAGGTGTATTCGCCTATCGCAATGTTGTTAGGGATCGCATAAGTCGAACCTTGGTACTTGATACCTCCGAGAAGGGCAGGAGAGACGTACGACGAAATCGTAGATGCCGTAAGTTCTTCGTCAAGTGACGCAAGCCACTCGTTATCAACGTACTTTATAAATTTATCTCTGCCGGATATGTATATAATATCGACTTGATTTTCTTCGGTTTCGGGATATTTGAGTTCGGGAACGCCATATTCATTCAAAACAGTCTTGTCTTCATCACTTGACGAAGTATCGCTTGAATCGGCATATCTCATTTCAGATCTGTAAGCCCAATATTCGGGATAGTCAACGTAGAACTGAGTCGCAAGTTCTTCCTTATTCATATGGGGAATTTGACCGTTGTTGATTTTTTCGTTCATAACGTCAAGATAGAACGACAACGCTCTTTCCGCTTTATCGAAAAGTTCGTCTACGTTTGTGCTTGCCGTCATAGCGAGTTCGAGTTCGGTATAGTACTCGTCCTCTGTTAAGAATATAATGTCCACATTGGTTTTGTATGCGGATTTGGTCAACTTCGTAAACTCTTTTTCAATCTCGTCCATAGCCTTTTGAACGTTTTTTGAAAAACACGGGTTGCCGTTTTCGTCAACATCCGTTTTTTGATTCTCAGTAACAACCCACATAGTCAGAGTTTTCGCTTCGTCGTTCTTGGAAAGAATATCTTCCGCTGTATTATCATCTTCGCTCTGAGAGCAAGCGGTAAAGCAAGCAAGCACAGAGACCATCATCGCCAGGCACAAAAGCAATGCCAGCAACCTATTCTTCATATTGTTCCTCCTAATACGGCGATATTATACCGCCAAAAAATCCAACACTTAATATATTTTACAACAAATAGAGTTTTTTGTCAAGCGAATATTTGTCCCCACAAGACGGCAAAATCCGATTCTCAAAAGACGTTTTCAAATGCCTTTTAAATCAGTCTGGCATTTTCAACAACCGCACAACGACATTTTTGTATTGTTTGATAAAAAATATGTGATTTTTTACATTTTACACATTAACGCTTTTGTATGTGCAAATATATTTAATTTACAAATCGGCAATCGTGCGTCAATCCAAAAAGCCTTTAAGATGTCTTGCACGGCTCGGATGACGAAGTTTGCGAAGTGCCTTTGCCTCAATTTGACGTATTCTCTCACGGGTAATATCAAATTCCTTGCCGACTTCTTCAAGCGTTCTCGTTCTTCCGTCATAAAGACCGAAACGAAGTTTGATTACGTGTTCTTCTCTCGGGGTCAACGTATGAAGTTCTCTTTCGATAACCTCTCTCAAAATCGTTGAAGATGCCGCATCTGCGGGAGAGGGTGTATCCTCATCGGGGATAAAATCTCCGAGATGGCTGTCCTCTTCTTCGCCGATAGGAGTTTCAAGCGATACCGGGTCCTGCGACATTTTAAGAATTTCTCTTACCTTTTCGGCACTCATGCCTATCTTTTCGCCGATTTCTTCTGCGGTAGGCTCACGACCGAGTTCTTGAAGCATTTGACGGGAGTATCTTGTAACCTTGTGAATTGTCTCAACCATGTGGACAGGTATACGTATTGTTCTCGCCTGGTCCGCAATCGCTCTGGTAATTGCCTGTCTTATCCACCACGTAGCATACGTGGAGAATTTAAAACCTCTTGCGTGGTCAAACTTTTCGACCGCTTTCATAAGACCGAGGTTTCCCTCTTGTATAAGGTCAAGGAAGTACATTCCACGTCCGAGATATCTTTTTGCAATACTTACGACAAGTCTGAGGTTGGACTCAACCAGACGTGTTTTCGCATCCTCGTCTCCCGCAAGCATTTTTTCCGCAAGTTCTTTTTCCTCATCAAGCGAAAGGAGCGGAATGCGTCCTATTTCTTTAAGATACTGGCGAACGGGGTCATCAACCGCAAATCCGTCGTTTTCAAGCATTTTTTCCATGCTTTCGCCGTTGCCGAATTTGGATACTTCGTTTTGAATTTCCTCCATTTCGTCGTTTGAAAGTTCATCGGAAAGAGATATTCCGTTATCTTCAAGGGCTTCGTAAAGTTTGTCAAGACTCTCAACGTCCGTATCCATTTCTTCAAGTGCGGCGTCGAGGTCTTCGCCCGAAATTCCGTTCTTTTTGCTTTTCTCTATAAGGCTTTCAGCCACTTTATCGGCAGATTGCTTGCCGTTTTCGGTCGTAGCCTCATTTAATTTTTTTTCTTCCGTCATTTTAAAAATTCCCTCCGGATTGTAATTTATAAGACAAATTTATATTAAAACGTATTTTTTTGCAAAAAATCGCAATATAATTTACGTTGTATGCATTTTTTTGCGTTTTTCATTAAGAAGACGCTGTATCTCGTCAACTCCGCCGTCTTGCGATTGCTTTGCTTTTTCGGATTTAAGCGAATTTATGCAATCCTCGAAAACGTCAACTCCGTTTTGTGTTAACGCACGCCGTTTCTGTTCAAGTCCTTGTATTCTGCCCATTTCATCGGGAGTGAAAAATTCACCGAGCATCGAAAAATTAAAGGTACCGTCCGACTCACACACCTCTATTATTTTGTCGAACACACGTCTGTGAAATTCCGACAAAAAATCTTCACTTGAAAGTTTATATTTTCCGCCGACGACTCCTTCGCAATACTCGTCGTACAGGAGCATCATTCCCAAAATCGCCTCTTCCGTGGCTGACGCACGAATATTTTTCACGGCATCGGGATTGGTTTTGTCACCTATTCCCATCGCACTCATCTTGGCATCATTGAACGTCTTTGAGTTGTATTCTTTTATTTTACTGCGACGTATTCTTTCAACGTCATTTCTGAGGACGTCATGTGCAATATCGAGTTTTTTCGACAAGGCGGAAATATATACGTCCCTTTCAACGTTTGAAGAAAACTCCGAGATATAGTCGCAAAGTTCTCTTGCCGCACGTATTTTGTTTTCCGACAAAGTCAAATCGTATTTTGCACATACGTTTCCGACTTTAAATTCAAACCCCGTCTGACTTCCGTCAAGCAACCGTTTGAAGTTGTCCGCTCCGTATTTTTTTATATATTCATCGGGGTCTTTCGCACCGCTCATTCGAAGTATGCGTACTTCAAGTCCCACTTCCGAGAGCATGCCGACCGCACGTGTGGCCGCCCTCTGACCCGCCTCATCCGAGTCATATGAAATAATCACACGCTTGGTGTATTTTGCCATAATGCGTGCTTGCTCTTGTGTCAACGCAGTTCCGAGCGTTGCAACCGCATTTTCAAAGCCCGATGCGTGGAGAGCTATAACGTCCATATATCCTTCACACAAAATAAGACTTTCCGCACAATGCTTTTTCGCATAATTCAAGGCGAAAAGATTTTTGCTTTTCTTAAACCCGGGCGTATCCGACGAGTTAAGATACTTGGGTTTGGAATCATCCATGACACGTCCGCCGAACGCTATAACGTTGCCCGCAACGTCAATTATCGGGAATATAACCCTGTTTCTGAAATAGTCGTATATTCCACCTGTTTTTTTACTTCTTCCACCCAAAAATCCGACTATCAATTCCTCTTCGGTAAATCCCAGCCTCTTCATATGAGACGTAAGTCCATCAAACGAATTCGGAGCAAACCCGAGACCGAACCGCTTTATTATGGCAGGCGGTAATTTTCTCTCATCCGACAGATATTTAAGTCCCACGCCACCGAGTTTCCGATCAAACAAACAATTGCGAAAATATTTTGCGGCTTCGAGGTTCATATCCAAAACTCTTTTCCGACTCATACCGCCCTTGGAGTCTTCCACGGTGGTAGGTATGTCTATTCCGCTACGCTTTGCAAGTGTACGGACAGCGTCTGCATAATCGAGATTTTCGGACTTCATAATGAAAGTTATAACGTCACCGCCCGCTCCGCAGCCGAAACAATAAAACGACTGTGTTGCTGGAAATACGGTAAAAGACGGGGACTTTTCATTGTGAAAAGGACAAAGCCCGTTGCAATTCGACCCTGCTCGTTTGAGATTAACGTATGACCCTATAACGTCAACTACGTCGTTTCTTGACCTTATATCGTCAATTATTTCTCTTGGTATCAGCATTTGCCCCTCCATACGCTCGGTACGAAAATCGAGGTGTAGGTTTCAATCGCATATCTGTCCGTCATTCCCGATATAAAATCGCAGGCACATCTTTCGACGCCTTCGTTTTCTATATTTTTTTTGTACATCTCGGGCATCTTGTCATAATTTTTGACGTAATACTCAAACAATTTTATAAGTAACTCCTGTGCTTTCGTTTCTTCTCCTTTTGCCACGGGATTGGAATATACGTTTTCAAACAAAAACGACCTGAGCCTCGCACTTGCGTCGGCAATTTCCGCTCCCATCTTTATGTATGGCTTGTCGGTACTTTCATCAATTACCGACGTGACCATTTTGTTAATTCTCTCTCCATGCTTTCTGCCGAGTATATTTAAAATATCTTCCGGAATATCCTCTATCGATAAGATTCCGGCTCGGCAAGCATCATCTATATCGTGGTTTATATACGCTATTCTGTCGGCAAATTTGACAACCACGCCTTCAAGTGTGGATGCCAGGCGTTCTCCCGTATGATTGACTATGCCGTCTCTCACTTCCCACGTGAGATTAAGCCCTCTGCCGTTTTTTTCAAGCCTTTCCACAACCCTTAAACTCTGCTTGTAGTGAGCGAATTCCGGGTCGTAGCACAGCCTCAATGCCGCCTCGCCTGCGTGACCGAACGGCGTATGACCGAGGTCGTGTCCGAGTGCAATGGCTTCCGTTAAATCTTCGTTAAGTCTCAACGCTCTTGAAATAATTCTCGCAACCTGCGAAACTTCAAGCGTATGAGTAAGCCGTGTTCTGTAATGGTCGCCGGCAGGAGCAAGAAACACCTGCGTCTTGTTCATTAAACGGCGAAAAGATTGAGAGTGTATGATTTTGTCTCTGTCTCTTTGAAATTCCGTGCGATTTTTGCACGGCACGTATGGATAATCTCGTCCACGAGTGTTGCTTGTCAGAAAAGCATATTCGGAAAGCGACGTTTTTTCTCTTTCTAAAAACAAATCGGCAACGCTTTCAAGACTTTTTTCGCTCATATCTTCCCTCCGTTCTCAAAATTCATTCTGCTGTGTAAAGCACCTACAATACTTAATATACGAAATTTTTCCTCAAAATACTTTTTTTATTTTGAATTTTTTCAATTTTCCGCCAAATCGTCCTCATCGTTGCTTTTTACCACTTGCACGTTCAAAAAACCGAGACCGTTCGCCTCATCGAAAAATTCATCGTTATTATCCGAAAAAATCAACCGCATAGAATATGACGATATATAATATTTAAATTGGCTCAAATAATCCGCAAGGTTCTTCGTTGCTTGCTCGTCATCGGCGTCAACGTCCGAAAAATCAAGCGAACGTAAATCAAGAGCAACGTAATCGCACACACGCAAAAGCCCGCCTGCCAAATAATCACCCTGCTTTGAAAGTTGAATAACGGCGACATTCACCGCAACTCCAACCGAGCAATCCGGCGTCGCCGTTTTAAGTTCTCTTATAAACGACACAACTTCTTCAAAATTATCATCTCTAACGTCAATTCCCAAAATAAGTATGTCGTCGGCACCGTCGTTCACCGCCTCGCACAGAAATGAAATTTCATAGGATTTTTTAATTCGGCGTAAATTTTCGTCCTCACATTCAAACGCCTCGGACTCAAAATAAACGCATGCACGCCCATCGTATTTGTGTATCGTTGAGGTATACTCGCCGAGTTTTATCTCACCGGATAAACCGAGATACGCATCCGCAACGTCGGATGCCACAATCGGTTTCGACGCACTTCCGAGCGACATCGAAAAATCCGTATATCCTTTGTTTATGTGACCTCTCACATAGTCGCCGTAGGAGTACAGCGGAGCGGACACAGCCCTCGCACTTCCTCCAGTCGGCAAATTTCCCTCAAACTCATAGTCCTCCCTCGGCGTGTAATTTTCGGCAACGTTCCTCAGATATGCACCGAGTCCAATCGCCGATAAAGTCACGGCGACAACAGCAAGGATAGCGACAATTACAATTGGAAATACCCTTTTCCGACCGACGTTTACAGGCGTCCGTCTCGAATATTTATGCCTTTTGACTCTCATTTTTTCAGTAAATCATCAATAAGCGAAGAAAGATTGTCGCAATCAAACTTCATTTCCGACAAAACTTCGTTCTGCATAACCAAAAGTTTTGCGTACTGATAATTCGAAAGAAGACTTTCACCGTTTGTCTCTATGTAATCATGATCTTTCGGCAAACGCATAATCACGTAAAATCCGTCCTCGGTTTCAAGTACGTCACTTGTCTCGTATATGCCGAGAGACTTTGCAACGCTTTCATACTCATCGCCCATCATTCCGTCGGCAAAGTATACGCCGTCAAGCGTTTCCATCGTGTATCCTTCCACAAGATACGGGCAATTGCCTATGTATTTGTTAATTGCAGTGAGTCTGTCATTTTCTTTCGTGTTTTTGAGCGACTCGGCAATCTGTGTAACCTCCGCCCTTATCTCATCTGCGTTTATCGTCTTGTACTTATAATATTTGGGATAAAATACGTGTGTTGTGCGTATAAAATCGTCGGATTTGTCAACGTATTCTATAAAATCCCGATAATTTTCAAGACTGTATTTTATCTCAACGCCGTTTTCGACAAGATAATTCAGAAGTTCTTCTTCCAAAATATTCACACGATGAACAAGGCGGTAGTAAGCGTCCGATAAATTGTTTTCTTCCAGCCACGACGCATATTTTTTCTTGTCGCCTTCAAAATCGTTTTCGATTATTTCCTTTATTTTTTCGTTGACCTGTTTTTTTATCGAACGGCTGTCGGTGTCAATACCGTATTTTTCACATAGAGTCAGTACGGCATAATTCTTTTTTATGTCCTCCTGTAAATGTTCGGTGACGTATTCCGACTCGCTCTGCATACCGTCCGAACCGTTTTTCTCAACCAAAAATTCGTAGTTCGCTTTGTGAATACCCACAAGGTAAGAAAATTCATCGAAATAGATATCGTATCCTCCGACGTTTCCCACAACCTTCGCCTGTTCATCGGTTCTTTTTGTCGGCTTTATGCGTACAATTTGCCAAATTATAAGTCCCACCGCCGCACAAACGGCAATAACGGCAAGTGCTACGCACACGGTAATAATTATTTTTTTGTTTTTTCTCTTTTTTACCGTTTCTTTAAGTTCTACGCCGGACAACGGCTTTTTTACATCATTTTGAGACATTTTTTCCTCCGACAAACATTCTTTCATTTTAATTATACAAAGCGTTTGTTACAAGGGTGTGAATTTTAAGCGTTTTCAGGGCGTTTTTTTGTAAAAAAACCTTTCCAAGACAGAAAAAATATGCTATAATGTTCGCAGAAAAAGTTTTATTGACACAAAACTTTTTTATAACGGCACCGCCGAAAAAAAGGAGCGACCGAAAAATGAATGAAACGTACAGTATACGCCTCTCTCAACTTGTAGATGAATTCGGATTTGAGAAAATAGTCGTCCCGGATAACTATGATAAAATCCTCTTACAGACCCCCGAAGTTATGCGTCCGGGTCTTGCCCTCTCGGGATTTTACGAGATCTTTGATGAGGAACGACTGCACCTCATAGGCAACGCAGAACACAAATATCTTTCAGAACTCACTGCATCCGAGAGAAGAAAAAAAATAAATGATTTTATATCCGCACACCCCAATGCCGTAATTTATACGTCGGGTCTCGAAGTGTTCGACGAAATGATTGAAGCAGCAAAAAAAGAAGGTGTCCCGATTCTGCGGACGCAAGAGAAAACCAGCCCCATTATGGCGTCCCTCATTGCATCCCTCAATATTCACCTCGCACCGAGAATAACCAGACATGGCGTACTTGTCGAAGTATACGGCGAGGGCTTGCTTTTGCTCGGTGACAGCGGAGTCGGAAAATCCGAAACAGCCATAGAACTTGTAAAGCGTGGTCACCGCCTTATTGCGGATGACGCAGTTGAAATAAAGCGAGTTTCCGCAAAAACGCTTGTCGGAAACGCTCCGGAAATTATACGCCACTATGTGGAACTGCGTGGAATAGGTATTATCGACATCCGTCGCCTGTTCGGTATGGGTGCAGTTAAGGATTCGGAAAAAATCGACCTCGTTATCAATCTTGAGCCATGGGTCAAAGGAAAAATGTATGACCGCCTTGGTCTCGATGAGCAAAAAATCGACATTCTCGGCATAGAGATTCCCTCACTCACAATTCCCGTAAGCCCCGGACGTAACCTCTCGATTATACTCGAAATCGCCGCCATGAATAACCGCCAGAAAAAAATGGGATATAACACTGCGGAAGAATTTAACAAACACCTTATAGAACAAATGGAGCGTCAGGCAAATGTCTGATAAACCGGTCAAAATTTTTTTGGCGAAAATTCCGCAAACGCTCGATATCAATTGCTGTGCAAATGCGGTAAAAACCGCATTTGCCACCGATTTGACAAATATTTACGTTGACAACATCACGTCAAGAAAAAGCGGTAAATCACGCAAAGAATCGCTGTCCGCACTCCTATTGCTTCTGCACGGGATGGAAGCGGTAGGAATAGATCCGTTCGGAATATCAATAGCACGTTCGGATAACGGAAAGCCGTATTTTAAGTGCGGTTGTGATTTGCATTTCAGCATATCTCACGACAGTGATTTAGTAGCGGTTGCTCTGTCGGAGCAAAACGTCGGCATTGACGTTCAATCAAATCATAATTTCGCAAATTGCAAAAAAATAGCCGAAAGATTTTTCACAGATCGGGAAATTTCGGATATTCAAAATGGAAATTCGGATTTTTTTGATGTGTGGACAAAAAAAGAGGCGTTCTGTAAACTCTCCGACGCTCCCCTCTCTTCAATTGTCGGTTCAGAACTTCCGCAAAACGTATTTTTTTACACGTCAAAAACAGAAAATCTCACTCTGTCACTTGCAACGTATACACCGACAATTGTGCTGGAATACGACTTAGACCTTACAAAGTTCGGCAATTTATAAACAAATCCGTGAGTTTTCGACAAATTGTTTATTTTGTTTGCAATTTAATTATTTGCTTTTTTAAATTCAATAAACTTTTTTTCAAAAAGGTATTGACAAA
>CAZGJC010000015.1:0-38950 GCA_964526505.1 uncultured Clostridium sp. | reverse complement strand
CTATACCGAGTTTCATATATTTTCAATCTCCTTCTGTCAAAAAGCACATAATTTCATTTTATTATATCACAATCGCATATTTTTTTCAATGGTTGTTGTGTAAAATATTGTCTTTTTCTTAAAAACGACCACCTTGTAAGCAATCAAATATAAAAGTCAGCGACAGCCCCTCTGTCCGAAAAAGGCTGTCGCTTTTCATATCTCAATTAAATTGTCATCTGCCGATTTGTATCGACAACACACTTACTCTTCCGTCTTGTTTTCGGCTCCACGTTCATTTTTTGACTTTTCTTCCGTTGTAAGGAACCATCTGAATACAAGCACAACGTAAACCACAACAATGGTTGCAATGGCTGAAATTACGGCATATATCACAGCCTGCTTTATTGCACTGTGCATTCTGTTTCCACTCTCATTCAGCGAACTGATAAGCGTGCATTCCACGTCAATCTCCGAAGTTGATTCTTCAATGTGGTTGATGATATATCCGGATACGTGCGTTTTAAGTGCGTCAACTATAAAGTTCGCCATGTCCTTGTCGCCGTCAACCGTCACGGTGATTATAATATACCCCTTGTTCGCAGTTGCGTTTTTGTCGTTGGAATCAATTTGATATTCGTATGTTACACTGTTCTTTATCGTAATTATGGAGTTCTGAATTTCCTCATCTGTTCTCCAAGACGTAAGCACTTTTTCAACAAGTTCGTATTTTGTCTTTCTCGCCTCTTCAAGTTCAATGTTGGCAAGAGAAAGTTTGTCTTGAAGTTCAGCCTTGTTGAGCATAACGGGATTATACTCGCCATTCAAAAATTCCGTTCTGTTTGCGTCTATTTCTTTGAGTTGACCTTCAAGTTTCGTTATCATCGCCTTGTGGTTTTCATCGCTCGAAATAGATTCAGAATATGACGTCTTGTATATTTTCAAAAGTTCCGCAACACGGTCGTATTCCTCGTCGTAATACTTCTTTTGCAGTTCGATTGCCGACGTTGAAATTTTATCAAGTTCTTTTTTAATCTGAATCTTGTTCTCTCTGGCAAGAGTGAAAGCGTTTATCGCTTCAACCGCCGCATCGTAGTCCGATGTATTGCAAAGAGACTTGTCAGGGAAACCATTCTCATTTAAAAGCAGTTTTTCGGCAAATACCTCTGACCTTAAATCGTATAAAAGCGAATCAGTTTCGTCCGTGGGCGTAACTTTAAACTCTAACTTTGATGAATAGGTGTAATTTTTATAATTGGCAAATCCACCCCACGCACCGCAGATAATTGCAATTATCACTGCGATTATTATCAGTTTTGAGAAGTTCTTGGTAAATATATGCCATAAATCTGTAAGGCTTATTTCTCTTTTCTCGTTTTGTTCCATATTAAAATTCTCCTTTTCGGCATTAAAGTGCCTGCCGTCAACGTTTAAATATCCGTATCTATTATATAATGTTTATCTGCCGGTGTCAATAGCAGGTGCGTCGAATAAACGTAAACTTTGTCGCTTTACGCCTTTTCCGGGTCGGTATCTATTTCATCGTGACTTGTTCTCGATTCTCCGTCCACACTGCTTGCATCATACAAATCACGTTTTATCTGACTACTGCTTATCTCCGGTGTTCTCGAAAGATATACAACTTCCACACCCTCGTCTTTCAAAAAGTCAAACTTGCCTTTCCAATCATCGCCCATAACAAACGTGTCAATATGATATTCGTGCATATCACTGCGTTTTTGTTGCCAGTTTGTCTCCGGAATAACTAAGTCGACGTATCTAACCGCTTCAAGCAGTCTTTTTCTTTGCTCATAGGTAAAATATGTTTTTTTGTGTTTCTCGTCCCAGTTAAACTCATCTGTGGACAAAACCACAATGAGATAATCACCCAACGCTTTCGCTCTTTGTAACAAATTTATATGACCGTAATGTAATAGGTCAAATGTTCCGTAAGTTATTACTCTTTTCATTTTTTCTCCGCAAATCAGATCTATATATTTTCATTGCATTTATCAAAAATGTATTTCACAATCCGTTCGGATGCGTTACCGTCTTTTATCATTCCGATATTTTGTGTTAAATGATCAACGTTTAATTCATATTGACTTTGGTCAAAACAATTTATTATTTCAATCAATGAATCACAATCAACTGCCATCGGAAACGGCAATTGCTCTACATCCATATAAAAACCACGTTCCTTGTTTTTATAATTTTCATAATCGGGGAAATACAAGAAGCAAGGTCTTTTGGTAATACAAAAATCGAACATACAAGAACTCGAATCGGTAAGAAGCAAATCCGCACATGATAAATATGTTGCCATATCGTCATACTTATTTCCGTTTACAAATTTGCCGGGATATTTTTCATTCAATCCATCCCAGTCAACAAGATTGGCAACATGATAATGAAATCTGCAAACCATTACCCATTCACCGCCGAATTTATCTGTAAGCGTTTTGAAAAGCAAATCGAAATTTATATTCGAAAGTTGTTCAATACCGCTTCTCAATACATTTTTTCCTTCAACATCTTTTCCGTCATTACGAAATGTAGGTGCATATAACAATATTTTTTTTTCTTTGGGTAATCCTATTTGCTCTCTATTTTCTATGACATCGCCACAAGTGAGAATATCATTTCGGGGTGATCCCGTAACGGCAATATTTAATTTATCAAAAGTAACTCTTTTAAAAACATCAGCAGAAAAATTATCCCCCACCAAAAGATGTGTATTCGTGCAAAACATATCAAGTACCGTGTTGCCGACTTGATCACGACCCAATCTTTTAAGTGGTGTTCCGTGCATTGTGGAAAAAATTATCTGTTTCTTTTTATTCAACAAAAAAGATTGCAGTTTCAATTTAAATTGCGACATAAATCCATTTTCGGTTTTAAATAATGCCCTGAATCCGTAAATGTTATCTATCTGAGCAACCGCCGTGCCTCTATACCAGTATGATTTTAATGAATTGATGTCAACAACTTTTGCATAGGATGGGACACTATCTCTGTGTGCAGATAACACGAGCCATATTATTTCAGCCCCTTTGTCGACCTCATATAATTTTTCCGAAATTGCTTTTGGGTTGTCTGAATAATGACCGTTAAAACTTGTAAAAACGTAACGATTTTTCTTAATAGGGGCAATCCTATATATTAATAACCCGATCAAATATTTAATTTGTTTCATCTTTTGTCACCACAATTTTTTTATCTATTGCAAATTTGCCCTTATTTCGATACGTTATAAACATTCTTGTAAGCATTAAACAAGCCTCCGTTCCCGCTCTGAGCAGTGCCAATGCAACCAAATTAAACTGATCTATAACAGCCAAAATCAATAAGCCTACTACTTGCATAGTTGCCGCCACAATAGTTGATGATGTCGTTTCTTTGACGCAACCTATCGCCCCCAGCGTCGGCCAGCCATACAGTTGTGCAGGAAAACTAAAAAACAGCACCGGCACAAATAATCGGAAAAGATTTGCCGCTTCTATATACTGTTCCCCACCGACAATATACATTGCAAGTTCCGCAAATATCAAACACACTATACAACCAAGTACTACAATAGGCATAAATATAAGTAGTACCCTATGTATAAATCCAAGTTTCTTTTCTTTAACCATATGCGGATATACGCCATTTGTAATAGGAGAATACAATCCTTGAATTGCACTTGTTATACTCAAACACATACTCCAATATGCGATAAGTGTAAGATCCTTTATGAATATCCCTATCAGTAGTGTGTTTAGTGCTGAAAAAGCAGTTGTCGCTATGCTCGAAAGGAAATAAACAAAAGATTCCTTTATCATTTTGAAACAATCCAACAATCCAGTGGTGCAAATCCTGATGCCTAATCTTCTGACAATAAATATCGTAAGAAGAATTGATATGAGGTTAGTAAGTATATCTAAAATAGGCACCCATAAAATATTACCGTCTCCTTTTACCATAATAAAAGTTAAAACGACGGACACACCCTTTGAAATTAAATATATTATTGTGATATAATGCATTTTTTCTATCCCACGGAATAGAAAATCCGCCAAAAATGATGTGCTGGCTACCGCCACAAAACTAAGTATAACATAAAGAATATTCAATTGTAGCAAGTCGATAAATATGCACATCACGAAGAGAATCAAAGCGGAAATAACACAAAGCATTATTTTGGAAGCAAATGTGTTTCCCGTTATTTGACCTATCTTCTTTTTGTCGCCGTCTGCTTTCACAATATCTTTAACAGAAGAAAGTATAAATCCGAAATCAACCACCAGTTGCATATATGTCATGCAACTTTTGACATATGAAACAAATCCATATGATTCCGGACTCAAAACTCTTGTAAGATACGGCATAGTCAAAAGAGGAAAAATCAATTTTGCTATGCTCATAATATACAGCATAAATGTGTTTTTTGCAACTTTGGAATTCATTTATCCGCTCTCTTTCTTCCGAAAATGCGTCTTGCCCAAGTTGCCACCCTTTTTCCGAAAACTTTTCTAATTAAGAAATATACTTTTCCTCTAAACTTGTCGAACCCTGACACCCAACTTGCAGAGAATCTATGTATTGTATATGTATTTTCCGTAATTTCCAGTTTGCCGGTATCCATATTGATGGGGCAAAAATACTCGGACGGATAAATTTTAATTCCGGCAACAAACTGGATATCCATGCTATTTTGCAAACCGTGCGTATACAAAATATCAGTCGTACGTTGAACAATGGTATATAAATTTTGACTTCCGTCATCATTTACAAATTGACTGCTCTCATAATCATCTATTATTTCACGGTAAAAACTCATACCGGGTACAGCCGCACACCCCACACCTAAATTTACCGCCATTTTTTCAGGAGTAGGGTTCTCACACCCCATATAAGGTCCATCAAGTAGTATTTTATCTAATGGACGTATGACTTCTACATCCGTATCAAAGTAAATACCACCATATTCGTATAGTACTTTATATCTGACATAATCCGACACAAATGCCCACTTTTTTTCTTCATACGCTTCTCTGACATATTGACAACAATTGATGTCAAAATTTTTTTCATTCCATTCAATGATTTCAAAATCAGGAAGATATTTTTTCCAACTTTCAATACATTTTACCGCAAGATTATTTAATGGGTTATTGCCGAACCAACAGTAATGTATCTTTTTAGGTATCATTTTTATCTTCCCTCCAATATGCGATTTTTTCTATAATCGTAATGGGTAATATTATAGTAAAATAGTTTGTAAACAATATTTCTATATTATACATGATAATTCCCATACTGAAATAGAATATTGCAAGTAAATATCTAATACATTTTATTGGATTTTTTTTATAGCTTCCATTAAGTTTATCACCGCAGACAAATGCTATTCCGGCAAACAAAACTGAATAAAGCGGTGCAAATATCGGTCCAAAATAATAATATCCCATACCAATAGTGGTGGGAATTTGTCCCGAAGACTGACAATAAGCATTGAAAAAAGGCTGAATTGTCTCGTGTGAAATTCCGAATATTGTGTTTCCATAGGGCATCGTACTCGTATAATCATAAATAAAATACCGTAATTTATATTCTATTTTTTGTGGCATGTTAAACGCTCCCGACACTACATTAACACCAGAAAAATATGCACTGAATCTTCTTGAAAATGTTTCATAAACACCCAAATCACTTCTAAACATCCACCACACAATTACAGCAATACCGCCCATTGCAAGTATAACAAACATTTTTTCTATACTCTTTCCTGGATTGAACATATAGTTGTACAGAAACAAAAGGCAAACAATATATATCAAACTCTTCGCAATTGCACCGGGTATAAAGAATACTGGAATAAAACAAGAAAAAAAGGCAATAACTTTTTTTAATTTAGTCGGATTATGTGCCAACGCAACAACAAAATATGCCGGTATCGCAATAAGCAATATTCTGGAAAGGTATGTTCCGGTTACTATTGCAAACTTCTTTATAAATGAGTCAGCATACATATTTACAAGGTAACTATCTTCAAAATCCGTAAATGATTCGTCTGATATTTCAAAAATTGTCCTGTACATTTCGGTAATTTGAGGAACAACAATTAGGCAAAGCAAAAATGCAAAAACAGTACAAATCAATAAGATTGTATATATTTTTTTTATTTTTGGTATTTTGTTTTCAATTGCAAGATACTTATTGTTTTGATTTCCTTTCTTGTGATGTTTTTGTCTTCGCAAGTTCAAAACAAATAATGTTATGAAAACAGCAACAGCCTCATATATAACTAATAAAATAGCCTTTGGCGTATTATTTTCTATGTTAAATGTTATTGTTACCGAATACCCCCCAATTGTCATAAACATAGGACTAATAACCATTCTGACAAAAAAAAGGATCAAAATGACAGCAACAGCAACATTCTTCATCAAAATTTTATACAATTCAAAAAATACAAGCGAAAGAATTGCAAACACAAGCGGAAGTGCAAACAACCATGTGTAATATAGCGGTCTTTCAATATCCATCAAAACAATCAAAGTCGCCACAAGGGATACTGCTATGCACACAATCCATACAATAAACGACACCAAGTCCTGTTTTATTTTTTTTATCATTTTATACCATTATTATCCTTTACGCATAACATCGGAATACATGTTCAATATATGCGAAGACACTATATTCCATATAAAATTTTCACGAATCAACGTAATTGCATTTTCGGATTTTTCACCCCAAGTTTGATTGTTGCTCATCGCAATCTCCAATTGTTCGGCTATTGACTCCGCCGACGTTTTTGCAACCCATCCTGCATTATATTCGGAAATATGTTCTCCAAGCGTGGTTCCGTCCGTAACCAAACACGGGACGCCATAACCGCACGCTTCCAAAATTCCCATAGGCATTCCCTCAAATCGTGAAGTTTGAACAAAAATATCGGCATCCAAAATAATATTTTCCTTTTCCGAGCCACTGACTTCGTGATGTAAAAATACGACGTCTTCAACGCCATTTTCCAAAATCATTCTTTCAAGATTAGCATATCTGCCCTGAAAATCGGGACCGTATATATCAAGTGTGGCATTGTTTTCAAGCATTGTTTTCTTGCACATTTTAACCGCTTCTATAAGCAAATCAAGACCTTTGTGATACGCATCCAGTCTACCGATATACAAAAATTTCACTTTGTCATCGCTGAAATTTTCTTTGCATTTTTCGGGCATTGATATACCGTTTGTACCGATAAATTTACTCTTTCCGAAATGCGTTGCGTCCATTTCTCTTTGAGAAAGGCACTGTACGGCGACCGCATGATTTATAAAGCGATTGAACAACAAAATGTTGGCAACTTTCTTTTTAAGCCACTTCTTTTTCTGTGCCTCTGCCGAAAGTTCTCCGTGAGGAATGATAACGTACGGGATTTTTTTCTTTGCCAATTGATAATATATTTTCAGGTATTCGGGACGATATACCTCATGAAACACAACAATATCAGGTTTATCAAACGGAGTCGGCAAACTGTCAACGTTAAAATCACCGTTATAAACGAATTGATTTTTCACCCCGTCTATACTTTCGTTTCGGACGTTCAAAAGTGCAACGTCAGCCATGGTTTGCTGTGCTTGAATATGTTGCGGTACAACCACACAAACACCGTTAAACGGATTATATTTAATTGACGCTATGTGTAATATAACCATTGTTTTCTCCATTGTACTCGTTGTTTTTGATTTCCTTTTATAAATTCAATCCGAGATAATTATTTATTCGAAAGACTTTGCTTTATTTCCGTAGACGAAATTCCCTGCGTTCTCGGCAGTCTTATAACCTCTTTTCCATGGCTTTCGCAATATTCCACGGCACGAACAAACCATTCGTGACTTTGGTCACCGCCTATGGCAAACACGTCAAAATCCACGTTACGCACCGTGTCGTAAACGTTTTCGTACGTTATGACTTCGTCAACAAAACGAACCGCCCCGACCATTTCAAGTCTCTGTTCCGTTGTATAATATATATTAGCCTGCGGTTTAAACTTTAATATTGAATCTCCGTCCTGAACCGCAACTATCAAATAATCGCCGAGTTTTTTTGCATTTTCAAACAACTTTAAATGACCGTAATGAAAATAATCGAAAACACCGACAGTCAAAACCTTTTTCATTCTTAATTTACCTTTTCCTTTCGGAAAAAATCCGTATTTTATTTACTCAAATAAGACTTATGCAAGTCACATTCAACGTGAGAATGATGAGACACTCTCTCGTTTTCGGGAGGTAATTGCATATAATCTCCGAAAAATTGACGCAAATATGCGTCTGCATCGTGCGGTGCATAAACGTCAATACCCTCAAATTTGTATGTTGACGGCTCGCCGTATACCGACTTTAATATATGTTCCTTTAAGCCGTCTCCGCTGTGCATACATCCAACGTATTCCGACTCACAATATTTATATTTAGTTGCTTCACTTTCAATTTTCGATACAATTTTGCTGTTTTTCAGCCACGCCATTGGAATAATGCGTGAGATGAGTGCAACAAAGTTTTTTACAATACCGTTTTCCTTTTTTATCGCAATATTTCTCGCATAAATCAATTTTTTATAAAAGTTAACTCTTCTGAAATGGCGTTTTGCCTGCTTCATATCCGACGGAATACCGTCAAGAGGAAATACGTCAATATAAACGCCTCTTTTAACGTTTCTTCTGTTGCGTTCAATCAACGTGGTTGTGGTATCGTAAACTTTCGCATATGAATAATAATATTCCTCGTTTTCTTTTCCCGAACGTTCGGCGTAGTATATATTATCAGAATTATTTTTCATAATTTCGAGGAACTTTTCATAATCCGGGCGAGGCATTAAAACGTCAACGTCATCGTCCCAAGGAATAAAACCGTTGTGTCTTACCGCACCGAGAAGCGTGCCGTATGCAACGTAATATTTCAAATTATTCTTAACGCAAAAATCGTGATACCATTCAAGCATAGTAAGCAATTTTTGCTGTAATGGCGAAAGTTTGTTTTCCATACATTAAACTCCTTATCCGTTTAGACCGTCAAAATGTCTCTTATTTGTGCAAAAGTTTTTTAAATACCCATCCACGCAATTTGTTCGGCATAAGAGCGATGACAAATTGTACGGCTATGGTGTAATAGTAGTCAAAAAATCCGATATATCCCGTCTCTCTGACTTTTTTTCTTCCCTCACGGTACTTTTTAAAATAAGACCATCCGCCCCTGCGTTCAAACATATCTTTGCCTACACGTGCATACACAAGGCAGTCATCTATATTTTCGGCATTGCAACCGTACATAAACATATTTACCCAAAGATAAGTGTCTTCCATAAGCATACATGAGCGGTAATTTCCCGCACCGAGTACTTTGGATTTTTTATACATTACCGTCACATGGTTAAACGCATCTCTGCGTTTTTGATATTTCTTTATATCCGCATCGTTAAGCGGAACGCTTCTTTTCGCCACTATATTGTCAATATTATCTTCAAACTCAATAATGTGACATCCGCATATATCAAGCGACGGATTTTTTTCGAATTCCGATAATTGGAGTTCAAATCTGTCACGTCTGCAAACGTCATCGGTGTCCATTCGTGCCACAAGTTCGTTTCTGCAATGCAACATTCCTTCTGCAAGTGCAAGTCCGAGACCGACGTTCTTTTCAAGCGGAACTATTGTATAAAGTTCTTCGTTTCGAGAAATATATTCATCCAAAACCGCATTGAGCTCATCCGTAATCGGTCCGTCTTTTACTATGACAATTTGGTCGGGCATTATGGTCTGCGAAAGAATGCTATCCATACATTCCCTCAAATATTCGGGCTTTTCCTTTATGTATAACGACATAAGAACGGAAAATTTGTCAAACATTACTTATACTCTCCGTATCGCTTTCTCTGTTTTCATCGCAATCCCCCTCATACTCTTTGCCAAGCACGGCAAATACCGTCATAAACATTGTTTTGACGTCGTTCCAAAGGGAGAACTCTTCAAGTTGCTTTAAATTATAATACATTTTTGCAGGCAATATCCGCTCGACGTATATTTTGTCCGTATCCTCTGTGGCATCCAGCAATTTCGCTTCGTCCTTATAAAGAATACTCGCAAGGCTTGTTACCCCGGCAGGCAAAAGCAACGTTGCCATCATCTCCGGCGTATATCTATCGGTGTATTTCGGGGTTTCCGCTCTCGTGGCAACAAAAGTCATCTTGCCACGCAGAACGTCTATAAGTTGACTTATCTCGTCAAGACGACATCCTCTTATAAGTTTTCCGACTCGTGTAACACGGCTGTCGCCGTTCAAGGTCACCTGCGAACCTTTGTCCGCTCCTTGACACATCGTTCTGAATTTAAAAATTCTGAATTTGTTATTGTATTGTGTCGTTCTCACCTGTCGGTAAAATACCGGTCCCTTGCTGTCGATTTTTATTGCTATCGCAACAACAAGAAACACGGGCGACAATATGATAAGCATTAAAAGAGACAATACTATATCAAATACTCGTTTAAAAAATAAACTTACTTGCTTTTTTTTGAGAATATCGTAATATTTTCGAACTTCCTCGGTTTGCATTTCCAAAGGAAGTTTGTCCCAACGTTTGAGCATCATAACAGATATGCTCCGACGACTTTTTTGTATTTTTCGATAACGTAATCCACGTCTTCATCGCAAAGACATGTATGAAGAGGCAAAGTAATCTCGTTTGCAAAATGAGCATAGGCGTTAGGATAATCGCTTATGTCAAATCCGAGATTTTTATAAGCGGTGTGCATCGGAAGAGGCTTGTAATGGACGTTGCAAGCAACTCCCTCTTCTGCCATCTTTATGATAATCTCGTTTCTCTGATCGATTGTAATACCGGGTATACGTGTTATATACAAGTGACCCGACGACTCATAATCGGCACCGTAGTGATCAAGCGTTTCTATTCCCATAGGATTAAACGCCGAGTCATATTTTTCTATAATCTCACGTCTGCGTTTAAGCATATCGGGATAACGCTCAAACTGTTTGAGTCCGATAGACGCAACGACGTCAGTCATATTACACTTGTACCACGTGCCTACAATGTCGTACTCCCACGCACCGAGTTTTGTTTTTGCAAGTGCGTCTTTTGATTGACCGTGAAGGCTGAGCAGTTGGAGTTGATGATAAATTTCCTCATTGTCTATTCCCAGAATGTTACGCCACGTCAACGCACCACCCTCTGCCGTGGTAAAATTCTTTACGGCGTGGAAACTGAAACTTGAAAAATCCGCAATATTTCCGACCATCTTGCCGTGCCATTTTGCTCCGAAAGCATGTGCGGTATCCGCCATAATCGCCACTCTGCCTATTGCAGACTGAATTTTATTTGACGGTTTGAAAAGATTTTTCTTTTTCTCCACAATTTCGAATATTCTGTCGTAATCGCAAGGAACACCGCCAAGATCAACGGGAATTATCGCTTTTGTTTTTTCGGTTATCGCATTTTCAAGTGCGTCATAATCCATCTCAAAACTGTCTTTTTGTGTATCGACAAGAACGATTTTAGCACCAACGTGTGCTATAACCGACGCAGACGCAGTGTATGTATATGCCGAGGTTATTACCTCATCCCCCTCGCCTATGCCGAGTACGTGAAGTGCCATTTCGGCACAAGCCGTTTGAGAGTTCAGGCACACACATCTTTCGGTTCCTATCCACTCTGCAATTTCTTTTTCAAGTTTTTTTGTTCTCGGTCCCGTGGTTATCCAACCCGAACGAAGTGCTTTTGCCACTTCCTCAATTTCAAGTTCGGAAATATCCGGGGGGCTGAAAGGAATTTGTCTTTTAGACTCAACCATAAATAATTACCTCTTTCAAACTTCGGTCATTGACCGACCGTATATATAACTTGCAATCCGTTTGAATTTATCGTTCCGAATTTTCATCGGAGGATTCATTCTCGTTTATCATCTTCATTTGTTCTGCAAACGCTCTTCCCTTATACTCCGTTCCGTGTTCACCTGCGGGATTATACGTCGGGACAACCGTTGCGACAAGTTGGCGGATATCCGCTTCACGACCGTCATATGCCGCATTCATAAGCATTTGCAATTGTTTGAGGAATGTATCCGTATCAAAAGATATCGGCTTCCCTATGTGTATGAGGTGATTGGGCGTAGTCTTCATACCCTCTTCGGACATAAGTTTCTCCTCATAAAGTTTTTCTCCCGGTCGAAGACCCGTATATTCAATCTCAATGTCAACGTCGGGTTGAAGTCCGGAAAGACGTATAAGATTTCGTGCCAACGTGTCTATTTTAACCGGCGAGCCCATATCAAGAACGAAAATCTCTCCGCCCTTCGCATACGTTCCCGCTTGCAATACAAGCGATGCCGCCTCGGGAATGGTCATAAAATAACGAATAATATCGGGGTGCGTTACCGTAACCGGTCCGCCTCGCTCAATTTGCTCTTTGAATCTCGGAATAACCGAACCATTACTTCCGAGTACGTTGCCGAAACGAACCGCAACAAATTCGGTTTTGGGAATGATATTGTTTGCCGACAATTCAAGCATACTTCCGTCCTCGTCGTCCGTATGAACGCAAAGCGGTTTTATTTCGCTCGCTCTGCCTTCACGTATTTTTCTGTCAAACGACTGAATTATCATTTCGCAAAGACGTTTTGACGCCCCCATAATATTCGTGGGATTTACCGCCTTATCCGTGGAAATAAGTACAAACCGTTTACAGCCGTTCATCATAGCCGCATAAGCGGTTTTGTACGTGCCTATCGCATTGTTCTTTATCGACTCACAAGGACTGTCCTCCATCAGAGGAACGTGCTTGTGTGCTGCGGCGTGATAAACAACGTCGGGTTTGTATTTTGCAAATAATTGATTTATGCGTCTGCTGTCTCTGACCGAACCTATAAGAACTTCAAGGTTGAGATTCGGATATTTATCACGTAATTCAAGTTGGATTGCATGTGCGTTGTTTTCGTATATGTCGAAAATTATAAGTTGTTTTGGCTCGTGCTTTGCTATCTGTCTGCAAAGTTCGCTTCCTATCGAACCTCCGCCACCGGTAACGAGAATGGTTTTGCCACGAATAAAATCGTATATTTCTCGCATATCGACGCTGACCGTCTCTCTGCCGAGTAAATCTTCAACCGCAACGTCTTTAAGCGTTCCGACGCTTATTTCACCCGTTACAAACTGATACATGCCGGGAAGATTTTTAAGTTCGCAATCAGTCTCTCTGCAAATTCCGAGAATATCTCTTAAATCTTCGGGACTTGCCGATGGAATGGCAACGAATATTTTTTCGATTTTATATTTTTTTACGTTCAATAAAATATCGTCTCTGCCACCGACAATCGGAACGTTGTCTATAAAACATCCCCATTTGTTCGGTTCGTCATCAATAATACAACATATGCAGTCGTTTACTTCTTTTGAACTTTGAACGTCACGCAAGAGCATCTGACCGGCAGAACCGGCACCTATAAGCATTACTCTGCTTGCGGGCGTTTTCGGATGTGCCTTGGCATTCTTATTCTTTTCGTATTTGATAATTCTGTAAGCAAAGCGAATAATAAGCAAAAATGCCAACTGTATTGCCGCACCGACAATATAATAAGACACGGGCATTACTTCAAAAATCAACGTAATCCCCACGGCGTGAGTCGCACTTGCGATAATTGATGCGATAGTTATTTTTTTCAGATCGGTATATCCGGCAAATCTCCACAAAATCTGATAGAGATGAAAAAGGCAAAAAATAACTATTCCGATAACTGCACCAATGGGCAAAAATTTAAGCCACGCACTGAAATATTCATTTGGTATTTGAGAATATTTGCAGTCGAAACGCATCCATAATGCCAAAAAATAAGCCCCGCCCATTGCCACTATATCGTAAATCATTAAAAATAGTGCTACTACATTTCTATGCTCAATTGCGAGATGCTTTTTCTTATTATTGTTGGATAAATCACTTGGATTTGACAATCGCTTGTTTTCCATTATTTTCTCCGTTAAATTCTTTATCGTGGTTGAAAACTTTAAAAATTGACAACCGCAAAATATTTTAATGTCTTTTTTCGCTTATAAAAGTACAAGGGATTTTTGAGTATTTGTCACAAAAACGATTGCGTACAAATAGGCACAATACCTCATATTAAATTATATTGTATCACAAATCAACAAATTAGTCAATACATAACCCCGATTTTCCAATAATTTATATACAAAACATAACACAGTGTGACCGCTTTTGATATAATTTGACATCAAAAAATCTTGTTTTCGGGGGTGTAAAAAATAACAAAAATATGTTATAATCAATAATGGAGTAAAAGTTTTATAAAAAGGAGGGGTTATATGAGCCGAAAACAGTATCTTTGCATAGATTTAAAATCGTTTTATGCATCGGTAGAGTGCCGTGATCGTGGTCTTGACCCAATGACAACAAATCTGGTTGTCGCAGATAAGAGCCGAACCGAAAAAACCATATGTCTCGCAGTAACCCCAACTCTTAAAGCATTCGGTCTTTCCGGACGCTCACGACTTTTCGAGGTGGTTCAAGCCGTCAAACAAATAAATTATCGACGCCGTTTACAATCCCCCGGCGGTAAACTTGTAGGCTCCTCCCATGACGTCGCAAAACTCAGGGAGGATAAGTCCCTTGCCGTGGATTATATAGTCGCTCCGCCGAGAATGTCACGATATATAGAAAAAAGCACGGAAATTTACAATATATATTTAAAACACGTGTCTCACGACGATATACACCCATACTCCATAGATGAAGTGTTTATTGATATCACCCCCTATCTCGGAATACTTAATATCACATCTCACGAATTTGCGAAAAAAATAATACACGACGTCTATCGTCAAACGGGCATTACCGCAACTGCGGGAATAGGAACGAATATGTACCTCGCCAAAGTTGCCATGGACGTTATGGCAAAGCGTATAGATGCAGACGAGGACGGCGTCCGAATTGCGGAACTTGATGAAATTTCGTATCGTCGCCAATTATGGTCTCACACGCCACTCACTGATTTTTGGCGTGTCGGACACGGTTACTCCGCCAAACTCGAAAAACACGGTATACACACGATGGGAGACGTTGCACGTTGTTCACTGGGTGGAGAAAACGATTATTACAACGAAGATTTGCTCTATAAACTTTTCGGCGTTAACGCAGAATTGCTAATTGACCACGCTTGGGGATATGAACCTTGCACGATAGCAGACGTAAAATCATATAAACCGGACAACAGCAGTTTGGGTGCGGGACAAGTTCTCACCTGCCCGTATTCCGCACAAAAGGCACGCCTTGTTGTCCGTGAAATGGCTGATACGCTTTCGCTTGACCTTGTTCGAAAAAAACTGCTGACCGACCGAATTGAACTCACCGTTGGCTACGACGTGGAAAATTTGAAATCTCCCGACAAATCGAAAAATTACAACGGGGAGATCGGAGAGGACCGCTATGGGAGAAAAATTCCGAAGCATTCCCACGGAACCGCAAGGCTTATAAAAAAAACGTCATCATCCGCTCTCATCACAATCGCAACGCTTGAACTTTATGACAGAATAATAAATGAAAACCTCACCGTTCGCAGACTGAATATAACCGCATGCGACGTCATAGATGAAAGTATTTTCGCCGAAACCGCAGATTGCGGTCAAATATCGTTTTTCGACAACGATTTCTCCGTACAAAGCGAAAAAAGTGCGACGACGGTCGATGAAGAGAAAGAAAAAAAGGTACAACTTGCCTTAATAGACATAAAAAACAAATACGGAAAAAACGCAATAGTCAAAGGTATGAATTTGCAAGACGGTGCCACCGCCATTAAACGTAACAAGCAAATAGGAGGTCATAACGAATGAGTGATAAATACGACGACATCATAAATCTCAATCGTCCGATTTCAAAAAATCATGCAAAAATGTCTCAACGCAACCGTGCCGCACAGTTCGCTCCCTTTGCCGCACTCACGGGATTTGACGACGCAGTTGAAGAAACCGCACGCACCACCGACGTGCAAAACACAGTCAACGATGATGAAATACTCCTTATTGACTCCTGCTTGCGGATATTGAAAAACGCAGAAAACAAACACCCGAAAGTACGCATAACCTATTTTCTTCACGATGAAAGAAAAGACGGAGGAAAATATATAACAACAGAAAGCAATTTGCTGAAAATCGATACCGATTCAAACACCATTATACTAACGGATAATCAAAAAATACCGTTCTGTGATATATTGCATATCGACAGCCGGGAACTTGACCCGTATCGCATTTAAATATACGAAAAAGCCCCGTCAAGGGGCTTTTTTGCGTGAGTCACATTTTTCTTTGCGATGCATACAATATATTTAGAACAGTAAAGGAGGCTATGAAAATGTATATGACAAATCCTCGCAAAAGGCGGAAAATAGGCAGAAGTTCGCTTGTTCGACCCGCAAGTTCTTCCGTATTCGAAAATGATACGGCAAAAACAGACGAACCCGAAAATTCCGATATTAAAAACCAAAATTCCGAACTCGAAACGGATATTGTGCAAACACCAAAATATGACGTGCAAAACGCAGGCGTCGGATATCTTATAATACGTGTTACTACCGCCGACGGTGCAATTCCGCTCGAAGGGGCTATTGTATCTGTACGCAATTATCTTGACGGCGACGGAAGTGACATATTGTCATCGCAGAAAACAAATTCCTCGGGACTTACGCAAAAAATATCCCTGCCCGCACCGTCTCGCTCAATGTCACTATCCCCCGGCGGAGCAAAACCGTACTCTTCATATAACGTAAAAATAGATTTGCACGGATACAACACACAACAGTATATCAGCGTTCCGATATTCGACGGCATAACTTCCGTGCAGAACGCCGACATTGTTCCTCTCCCCGAAAACGGCGAGACAGACAGGAATAATCCGTACAACACGGGAATTTTTTACGAAAATCAATCCTCGGCACTCGAAACCGCCGACATCGACAACTGAAAGGACAAATTATGCCAAATCAACCGTATGTTCCGGAATTTATAACGGTGCATTTAGGGTCTCCCGACGCAGAAGCACCGAATGTCAGAATACGCTTTGCGGACTATATTGCAAACGTAGCGTCCAGCGAAATATATCCGACGTGGCAGGAAAATGCCATAAGAGCGAATATTTACGCACAAATATCATTTGCACTCAACCGCATTTATACAGAATATTACCCGTCCAGAGGGTATAATTTCGACATAACGAACTCCATAGCACGGGATCAAAGTTTTGTAAACGGACGGGATGTGTTTGAAAACGTTCAGGAGATAGTAAATGAAATATTCAACGACTATCTCAGACGTGACGGAAATATCGAACCGCTTTTTGCCCAATATTGCGACGGAATAGAA
Organism: uncultured Clostridium sp.; assembly: GCA_964526505.1. Taxonomy (GTDB): domain Bacteria; phylum Bacillota; class Clostridia; order Oscillospirales; family CAG-272; genus SVTX01. Next base: position 21,542 of record CAZGJC010000015.1, on the reverse strand, counting down.
GTGACGTGCAACGGACTGTCTCAATGGGGTTCTCTTGATCTTGCAAACCGAGGATACACTCCCGAAGAAATTATAAAGTATTATTACGGTGACGACGTAAATATCGTGCGTGACGCACCTGTCCGAGGCATAACCGCAAGTGTTCCGAGTTACGCCCTGCAACTCGGAAGTACGGGAGATGACGTAAGAAGCGTTCAAATACGTCTGAATCGTATATCAAGTAACTTCCCTGCCATTCCTAAAATAAATCCTCCGTTCGGCATTTTCTCCGACAGTACCGATAGTGCTGTGCGAGCGTTTCAGGAAATATTCGGTCTTGATGTCGACGGCATTATAGGAAAATCCACATGGTATAAAATACAAAACATATATAACAGCGTAAAACGCATAAACGAACTGACCTCCGAAGGAATATCACTGGAAGAGGTAACGGGACAATTTCCGGACGTTCTGTCCGTCGGAAGTGTCGGAATAGGCGTTACAACGCTCCAATATTACCTCTCTTATCTTGCCGATTTCTATGATACTATACAGACGGTTGAGATGGACGGTATATTCGGAGACAATACAAGAAATGCCGTAATTTCCGCACAAAACGTTTTCGGTCTTACACCCGACGGCATTGTCGGAGAGGAAACGTGGCGTGCCATATATAACGCTTATATCGGAATTGTCCGCACTATACCGATAGAATACCGAGACTGCAATACAATCCCTTTTCCCGGTGTGTTTCTTACGTTGGGATCCGACTCCGAAGCGGTAAGAGTCATACAGGAATACCTAAATTACATATCGAATTTTTATTCCGAAATTCCCACTGTAAATCCCACGGGATATTTCGGTGAACACACAGCAAATTCCGTCACGGCTTTCCAAGAACTTTTCGGACTGCCCGTAACCGGAACGGTAGGACCTGTTACGTGGGATGCCATAGCCGACGTTTACAGCGACCTGTATAACGGATCCGAGCGTCGTCCCGAGCAATTTCCGGGGTACACCATCGGCACGTAAAGGAGATTTTTATGATTGAAAACACGAGCAACAATTCAAATTATACGCCGGATGAGCAAGACGTAAGAGATGCCATATCGTACATACAAAATAATCTGTTGCACCTTTCGTTCCACGACAGCGATATACCACCCGTTGCGATTGACGGAATATGGGGAGAGGAAAGTGCAAATGCACTGAAAAAATTTCAAGAAAAATACGGGCTTGAACCAACCGGCACGGCAGACCTGCACACGTGGGAACTTTTGCGTGACGTTGCCGACAATTCGAGAAAATTTCATTCCCCAACACAGCCTATTTTGATTTTCCCGAGATATCCCGAAGATTATCGATTTACAAATGAAAGTTCTCCGGAACAGATACGCATATTGCAATACGTTTTGCGTGAACTCGGTACGGAATACGCTTTCGGCGATATTTCCCTCTCCGGAATTTACGACGACGTAACACAATCAGCCGTAAAAAGTTTTCAAGAAAAAAACGGTTTGACCCCGAGCGGGACCGTTGACCGTACCACGTGGAACTCCATCGCAGAACAATACAACGTAATCGCCGATATATCAAACCGTTAATATTTTATTTTTTACAAATTCGGCAGACTCCTCTTTCATATTTACGCCTATTTCGTAAATATCAACCGAACGAAGAAAATCCGCTATATTCTGTGCCATACTGTCACACAGTGAAGCGTCTGTGGGATAAATCGTTTGAAATTTAAGTCTCTCAAATCCCTCCGAGGGAGAAAGTTTTTTCACAAAAGGTTTTTCCGAACGAGTCACAAAACACAGTTTTTCGACCGTTGTATAACCGCATCCGCCGAATCCTTCTTTTCCTCTCCACGGCGTACCGTGTGCTTCAAAGCGTCCGTTTCTGCGGGCGATTACAGGCTTGTCTCCGTTAATTATTTTAACGTCCGCTCCGAAAAGACGTTGCCACAAATTCATATGCGTCGTTTTTCCGACTCCTCGTTTTGCGGAAAATACAATGCCGTGACCACGATATTCTATCACTCCGCCGTGAAGCAAAAAAGCATCGTATGCAGGAAGGTTTCTTGACACGGAACGACATGACAGTATTCTTTCCGCCACTTCGGGGGACACGTTGTATCCGCAACCGTTTATGTACTCTTCAAGTTCACCCTGCGTAACCCTTGCACGAAAATCGGGCATATCATCGCATATAAAATCTTTGCAATATTCCGAAAGGTGCGAATATCTGTTATCCATTTCAATTACAATATCCGCAATTTTTATTTTGAACATATGCCCTCCTCTCTAAAATTCAAGCGGAACGATACCGTTCCGCTTATAAAATTATCAGAACTTCTCTATATTGCTCTTGGCATACTCGAACATCTTCTTTTCAAGATAACCCTTATTGTCAAGAATAAACTTTCTGCTCTTTTCGTAATTTCCGTCAGCAGACGAATGAAGTTTGATTATATATCTGCCGAATTCGTCGAATCTTCCCTTTGCGTCACAATTGCGTTCTATCTGCTCGGACATGGAAAGAATGAGATCTTCCGATGCATTGAGATATAAGTCCCAAAGTAACTGTGCGTCCCTGTCAGCCAAATCGTAAAGCATCTTGTATGCAAGAAGAGTTTTAAACTCATCAACACCGCCGAATGCCTCATCGTCATCGAATATATTACCGGTCCACAACTCTTTTACAGTGCTGGATACGTGTCTCATAAACTTACCCATACCCTTGTTTACAAGAGCGAAATTCAAGCGGTCAACACTCATATTCTTTTCGGTCTCGGGATCATAAAGGAATATATTAGGTTCGTCCGATGAATCTCCCTGTTCTCTCACCGTCAAGACAAAATAAGTCATAACGCAACCGAGCAAAATCATAACTATTGACGTTATAATAAACATTACCTTGAAGAACGTCGCCTCTGCAAGCGTAATTCCGAGAACAATAAGCACGATTCCGCCGACAATAAGTACACCGGCAATAATCGACATTATGAGTAAAAGATTATTTCTTACCGTATTTTTTATTTTTTCCATAGAAACAAACCCAAGCCTTCCGTATATTTTATACTCATACATAGTAATACAGATAAATTATAGCACACTATTGCGTTTTTTGCAAGTAATTTTAATAAATTTTCCCAAACTGTTATTTCGCCCGAAAATCAATCCTCTTTATTGTTCAAATCAATTATATGAGGCTACGCAAAAACAAAACGTTATCGATTTTTCTCAAATCACTTGATTTTTCGAAAACTTTATGCTAAAATATACACAGTGAGTAGTCGAAAGGCGTAAGTCCAACTTGTGGACTTACGCCTTTTTTCTGCTTTAAAATTTCAAATGAGGTGTTTTATGGAAAAAACCAAGCAAAACAAAATGGCGACAGAATCGCCGAAAAAATTATTTTGGAAATTGGGATTGCCCATGATAGTATCTATGGTTCTTCAAGCCCTGTATAATGTGGTAGACAGCATTTTCGTCACAAATATGGAAGGGGTCGGAACGCTCGCCAATGAAGCGTTAACCATTGCCTTCCCCATACAAATTATGATTATCGCCATAGGCGTGGGAACAGGTGTGGGTCTCAATGCACTGCTTTCCAAAAGTCTCGGAGAAAAAGACAGTCGGAAAGTCGGCATGGTTGCGGGCAACGGCATTTTTTTGGCACTCGTCATATATGCGGTGTTCCTGCTATTCGGTCTGTTTTTGTCCGAATGGTTTATAGGATTATTCACAAACGATGCGGACGTTCTTTTGATGGGTACGTCGTATCTTAAAATATGCACTTGCTTCTCTCTCGGTTCGATAGGATTTACCGTTTACGAGCGATTTCTTCAAGCAACGGGAAAAACAATGTTCTCAACCATATCACAAATATCGGGAGCCGTTGTAAACATCGTTCTCGACTATATTTTCATATTCCCCCTCGATATGGGAGTCAGCGGTGCGGCATGGGCAACCGTTATAGGACAGTTCGTCTCAATGTTTATCGCTATGGCACTTCATTATACAACAAATAAAGAAGTAAGCGGAAATCCGAAATATATCAAACCTCAAATCCAAGTGATACGGGCAATCTACGGTATAGGAGCGTCGGCGGCAATAATGCAGGCACTGCTTTCCGTTATGATGGCAGGCGTTAATGCTATTTTAGGCAAAGCCTCGGTTGACTCGTCAATACTTATCGGCTCATTCGGTATTTATTATAAAATCCAGCAAATAGCCTTGTTCTCGGCATTCGGTCTTTCAAATACTATGATTACCCTGCTTTCATTTAATTACGGCATGGGAAACCGTAAACGTTCCCGCGAATGTATAAAATACGGAATAACCGATACGGTTATCACACTTGCGATAATCACAATTCTGTTCGAACTCATAGCAAATCCCCTATCGCAACTTTTCGCACTCTCCGGCGGAGCGTCGTCAGTGCTTGTAGACGTTTGCTCAAAGGCAACAAGAATTGCAAGTCTCGGATTTATATTTATGGGATTTACCGTTGCCATTCAAGGCGTTTTGCAGGCACTCGGATATGCGGGAAAGCCGTTGATACTCGCACTTCTACGCCTGACGATTTTTGTTTTTCCCACGGCATTTTTGTTCACTTTGTCGTCAAACGTTTTAAATATAGTTTGGTGGACTTTCCCCATAGCGGAAATTTTAACAGTACCCTTCGCTGTTATTTTCCTTAGACAGGCACAAAAGAATAAAATCGACACACTCCCGGATTGATAACCAAAAACCACTTGCAAACAATCGTCTGCAAGTGGTTTTTTGCGTTTATTCATACGCAAAAGTTGCAATAATATTATTTTTTCTTATTTGTCTTTTTTTCGGGTCTGTCGCTTTCAGGATATTCAAAAGCAAACATCTTTGCAATTTTCTTGCTTTTAATACCGAAGAAATACGAAAGGAATATCACGGCAAGTGCGGGTAGCGTAATTACGAAATGCATAATCCAATAAGAATTCAGTGCCGCTCCTCCGACTTTTATAGTCAATACACCGTAATACATGCCCTGAATTATCATCGATATCGTTGCACTGATACCGCCGAGCGAACTGAAAAAAGTCACGTCGGACAAAAGATGTCCGAGCATTATAAATACGGCAAGCAATAAATTTATCGAGTTTGACAAGAGCCAAAGTTTTACGGGCAGCGAATAGTCCGGGCGTGCCTTGCCTATCTCAACCGACACCCTGTCCGTTACGCCTATTTTGTAAGCAACCGTATATTCCAAAAACAAATAAAAGATAATAGAAAAAATCGAAATGCCTATTTTCAATGCGTCACTGCCTATTTTGTTTGCCACAAAAAGCAGTCCGACTCCGAAAAATATGCCAATGACCAGTTGATTTAAAAACAAATTTACCGCATTGTACGAATACTTTTCAAAAAATTTTTTCATTTGATAAAAATCCCTCTCCGACAAAATTACGTTATTTAATTATATCTGAAAAACAAAAACTTTTCAACACGCTTTTTCTAAAATTTACAGATTATCCACTAAATAAATAACGATTGTATGTATAATTAAATCAAAGTAATTATTTTGTATAATTAAATGGAGGGCAAAATATGCCGTACACCGTAAATATAGACGAATTTCCGCCCATTGTGCGTGAATTTGCATCATACAAAACTTCAATACAGGGCTGTTCTCCAAAAACTGTCGAGGAATACCTGCTGGATTTGAGAACTTTTTTCAGATATCTCATTGCCAAAGATAACGGTATTGACCCCGATTCGGAAGAATTTTTGCAAATAGACGTGTCGGTAATCGATATAGATTACGTAAAAAATATTCGCACGGAAAATATATACGATTTCTTGCTGTATACGGGAAGCACAAGAAAAAATATGTGGGCATCAAAATCCCGTAAACTTTCCGCCATAAAGGGATTTTTTAAATTCATCACAGTCAAGCGAGGATATCTGGAAGAAAACCCTGCGGCAAATATAGAATCCCCGAAACACAAAAAAACTCTACCGAAATTCCTTTCTCTTGAAGAATCGAAAATGTTGCTTGATGCGGTAAGAAACGACACCGAATCGAAATCACGTCTGCGTGACCTGTGTATGATAACAATGTTTCTCAACTGCGGTATGCGTTTGTCCGAACTTGTCGGCTTAAATTTGAACGATATAGAACGTAACCTTGCATATATACGTGTGGTCGGAAAAGGAAGCAAAGAGCGTATAATTTACCTCAATGATGCTTGTAAAACCGTTCTCAAAGAATACCTTGTCGGTGAAAGACTTACAGAACGAAATATCAAAATTCCCGACAAAGCGGTATTTTTAAGTAACCGTGACAACAGGATAAGTGTAAAAACCGTTCAGGCTATGGTATATAAATATCTCAATTTGGCAGGTCTCGGTTCGAAACACTACTCGGTTCATAAACTTCGTCATACTGCGGCGACGTTAATGTATCAGTCAGGCAACGTAGATATACGTGTTCTCAAAGACATTCTCGGTCACGAACAACTTAACACCACACAGATATATACTCACGTCAGCGACAAAAATATGATGAATGCAATGAACGAAAATCCGCTCGCTTCAATTACGGATACCAAAGCGGACAAAAAAGATTGAATTTGTGCCATATATTTTTGCATACAAATCCGAAAGAAACGGAGTAAAAACCAATGACCGATATACACCGCATTCCGATAACCGACCTATACGGCGTAGGCAAAGCAAAATCCGCATCCTACGCACGCTTGGGTGTCTTTTCGGTTGGCGACTTGCTTTATAATTTTCCACGTTCATACGAAAACAGAGGCAATGTGGTTTCTCTGTCCGAGAGCCAAAGCGATATCAAAAATGCCATAATTATGACCGTGGCAACAGAACCGAAAATAAGTCTTGTAAAACGTGGAATGTCTCTTCTCAAATTTCGTGCGTTCGATGAGCGAGACATATGCGAAATCACGTACTTCAATCAAAATTATATGAAAGATAAATTCCACGTCGGCGAAGTTTTTCGCTTTTGGGGAAAGGTTGACCGCCACGGCAAAAAATACGAAATGACCTCACCCGTTGCCGAAGCGTATAACGAAAGTTTTCCGCCTCCATCTCTTGTACCGATATACAGACTCACCGACGGTTTAAGCCAAAAAGTAATATCATCGCATATACTTTCCGCACTTAAACTTTCACAAGGCATATGCGACTATATGCCAAGCGAAATTTTAAGTGAAAACAACCTGTGTTCTCTTTCATTTGCTTTTGAACAAATTCATGCACCGACCGATTATAAATCTCTCACGCAAGCAAAAAAACGCCTGATTTTCGACGAATTTTTCCTTTTCGCATCAGGCATCGGACGTTCCAACGGTAAAACGTGCGAATATTTGGCACCGGTGTGTGAAAAGAATGACATGACGCCATTTCTGTCGCTTTTGCCGTATAAACTGACAAACGCACAAACCCGTGTTATAAACGAAATACGTGACGATATGTCAAAAAGTACCCCCATGGGCAGAATAGTTATAGGCGATGTGGGGTGCGGAAAAACCGTGTGTGCCGCGGCCGCCATATATATGGCGGTGCAAAACGGATATCAAGCGGCACTTATGACTCCTACCGAAATACTTGCCAATCAACATTATTCCGAACTTTCGGCAATGTTCTCAAAACTCGGATTTTCCTGTGAACTTCTCACGGGTTCTCTCACACCATCTCAAAAGAAGAAATTGCATGAAAGAATACCATCCGATTCATCGGACAGAGTAGATATCGTAATAGGCACGCAAGCCCTTATATCCGACGGAGTAAAATTCAGTCGTGCAGGACTTGTCATAACCGATGAACAACACAGGTTCGGCGTAGGTCAGCGTTCCGCACTTTCGGAGCGAAACAATCACCCACACGTACTTGTTATGAGTGCTACTCCCATTCCACGCTCTCTCGCCCTTGTTATGTACGGGGATCTCAAACTTTCAAAAATCGACGAGATGCCGGCAGGCAGACAACGAGTCGATACCTTTCTTGTTGATGAGGGATACCGCACACGACTTGATAACTTTATTCAAAAAAATGTAAACGACGGCGGTCAGGTGTATATAGTCTGCCCTGCCGTTGAGGAAGCCGAAGAAGAATTTGACGACGAAATTCTCTTCTCGGATATAGATACGTATTCAACCGTTCCTCAAAAAAAGGAGAAAACACCGCTTAAAACCGCCACCGAATACGCCTCTTCCCTGTCCGCACGTATGCCTAACGTAAGAGTTGCATATCTGCACGGAAGAATGAGTGCAAAAGAAAAAGATGAAATAATGACAAGGTTTTCATCGGGTAAAATCGATGTTCTTGTCTCCACAACGGTAATTGAGGTGGGAGTCAACGTTCCCAATGCAAGCCTTATGATAGTCGAAAATGCGGAAAGATTCGGACTGTCTCAATTACATCAATTGAGAGGAAGAGTGGGCAGAGGTATGCGTAAATCCTACTGTATTCTCGTCTCGGGTACACCTAAACTATCATCCCTCGGAGAAAACGCAACAAGACGTCTTAAAACCATGTGCTCTTCTTACGACGGATTTGAAATTGCGGAGCAAGATCTGAAAATCAGAGGTCCCGGAGATTTTATATCCACAAGTACGTCAAGTAGCATAAGACAAAGCGGAGATATGGATTTCCGTCTTGCCGATATGTGCAACGACGCAGACCTTATGAACAGTGCGTTCGAACAAGCAAAAAAACTGCTTACGCAAGACAAGGATTTGTCTATGCACCCGGAACTTTCCGAAGAGGTAAACAGAATTTTCTCAATCCGAAGCGACGTGATAAACTGAATCCGTACCCTAATTTAAATTTTTTCGTCCTCGACGTATCGTCGGGGACGTTTTTTATTTTTCAATTGTTTTTCCTTTTTGCACTCAAAAATGAAATTTTCCGTCTCCCGTTTAACAATATCGCTCATAAGACACAGTATACATAAATTTAGAACGGTCATAATTCCGAGTGCCAAATCCGCAAGTTCCCACGCCGTAACGCTTGTAAAAATCGCTCCCGAAAACACAAAAAGCGTGTATATAAAGATAAAAATTCTTTTTGTAAAACCACCCGTGCAAAAATATCTTATAGCCTCGCTCCCGTAATGAGCAAAACACAAAATCGTCGCAAAGCCGAAAAGCAATACACAAATGCAGATAAAAACCCCTGCCCAACTACCAAGCAGTTTCACAAACGCTCCCAACGTTATCATCATGGGGTTTTCAACGTCCGCAAGCACCGACTCTCCGGCTATAATTATGACAAGTGCCGTAAGCGTGCATAAAATTATGGTATCGACAAACACTTCGATAATGCCGAGTACACCTTGTTTTGCGGGACATTTTGTGTTTGACGTTGCGTGTGCCGCAGGAGCCGTTCCGCATCCTGCCTCATTTGACATAAGCCCCCTCATACTGCCCATACGAAATCCACGTGAAAAGAGAAAGCACAATACACCTCCCCCGACACTCTTTATATTAAAAGCGTCGAAAAATATTTTTTTAAGCGACGGCAAAATCTGTCCCCTGTAAACTATAAGTACAACAAGACAAATAACGGTATATCCCACACTCATCACTATAACGAGTTTTTCCGTAAAGTTACTTATTTTTTCGCTTCCTCCGATAGTCACGAAAAAAGATAATAACGCTATTGATATTCCGCAAATCCACTTAGGGACTCCGAAACAACCGTAAAATGCGGTGCTTATCGCATTGGATTGAATAATTCCGCCCATCGTAACGGAATTTAAAATACAGCAAATCGCAAAAATACCACCGCAAAACGTACCCATTCTTTTAATTCCCTTTGAAGAAAAAAATTCCCTTATGTAATAATACGCTCCGCCATACGGCATACCATTACCGTCATATTGTCTGTAAATCAGTGCAAGAACAATCTCCGCATATTTTAAAACCATAGCCACAAATGCACAGACCCACATCCAAAATATCGAACCGTATCCGCCGATTGCCACCGATGACGCAACACCGACAATATTGCCAACGCCAAGCGTCCCGGCAAGTGCCAGACATAATGCACGCATCTGTGACTTGCCCTCGACCGCACCGCCGGATATCGCACTGCGAAACGTCATTATCGGGTGACGCAAAAAGAAACATCTTAACTTAATAAGAAAAAATATTCCGACACACAAAAGCAAAATCGGAGTTAGCACTCCCAAAACATCATTGATTTTTTCCATCACTTAAAACCTCCTCAAAACTTTTACCGTTTTATGTTTTCCGTCATAACATTGTATGCCTTAAATCTAATGATTTATGTCCGAAATTCAGATTTTTCGACCTTTTATTCTTCTTTTATGTTAAGCAAAAATTTTCTTTGTTAACAATGTGTGAATATTGCAATTTACCCCTTGATTTTTTTCCAATATAGTGTAAAATATACTGTGTTAGCACTCAAAGCCATTGATTGCCAACAGACAAATACGATAAAAACATCTTACATATTTTAAAAGGAGGAAAATATTATGACGTTAAAACCACTTCAAAACAGAGTCGTAATAAAATTCATCGAAGCCGAGGAGAAAACAAAAACAGGAATTATCCTCACAGCCTCTGCACAGGAAAAGCCCCAGATAGCCGAGGTTATCGCTGTCGGTGCAGGTAAAGTTGAAGACGGCAAACTTATTCCCATGACAGTTAAAGTAGGCGAAAAAGTTATCGCCAGCAAATACGCAGGCACATCCGTTAAAATGGACGGCGTAGAATACGTTGTTCTTTCCGAAGACGATATTTTCGCTATCGTCGAATAATTTTGAAAGAAGGTAAATTTTATGGCAAAAACTATTCTTTACGGAATTGAAGCAAGAGATGCCCTTGTCAGAGGCATTGACAAACTTGCAAATACAGTAAAAATCACTCTCGGTCCCAAGGGCAGAAACGTTGTTCTCGATAAGAAATACGGTGCACCGCTTATTACAAACGACGGTGTTACAATCGCAAAGGAAATCGAACTTGAAGATGAAGCCGAGAATATGGGTGCACGCCTTGTTCGTGAGGTTGCAACAAAAACAAACGATGCGGCGGGCGATGGTACTACAACCGCTACACTTCTCGCTCAGGCATTCGTTCGTGAAGGTATGAAGAACGTAACGGCAGGTGCCAACCCCATGGTTATCCGTAAGGGTATCCAAAAGGCAGTTGATACGGCAGTTGAAGCACTCAATGAAAACTGTAAGACGGTTAACGGCAAAGAAGATATCGCACGTGTAGGTACAATTTCATCAGGTGATGCAATCTACGGCGAACTTATTGCAGATGCCATGGAAAAGGTAACAGCAGACGGCGTTATCACCATCGAAGAATCCAAATCCGCAGAGACTTATTCCGAAGTTGTTGAGGGTATGCAGTTTGACCGTGGATATCTCTCTCCCTATATGGTTACAGACTCCGACAAAATGGAAGCGGTTATCGACGACGCACTCATTCTCATCACAGATAAGAAGATAGCAACCATCAACGATATTCTTCCCCTCCTCGAACAACTCGTTCAGAGTGGCAGAAAACTCGTTATAATCGCAGAAGACGTAGAGGGCGAAGCACTCACCACTCTCGTTCTCAATAAACTCCGTGGTACGTTTACTTGCGTTGCAGTTAAAGCTCCCGGCTTTGGCGACAGACGTAAGGAAATGCTCCGTGATATCGCAATCCTTACAGGTGGCGAAGTAGTTTCTTCCGAAATCGGTCTTGAACTCAAAGATGCAGGAATTGAAGTTTTGGGTCACGCAAGACAGGTTAAGATTACAAAAGAAAACACCATCATCGTAGGCGGTGCGGGCAATGCAGACGAAATCAAGGCAAGAGTTCATCAAATAAGAACGGCAATTGAAACGACAACGTCTGACTTTGACCGTGAAAAACTCCAAGAAAGACTTGCAAAACTTGCAGGTGGCGTAGCGGTTATCAAGGTCGGTGCCGCAACCGAAGCCGAGATGAAAGAAAAGAAACTCCGTATTGAGGACGCACTCAACGCAACTAAGGCGGCAGTTGAAGAAGGCGTTGTTGCAGGTGGCGGAACGGCTTACCTCAACGCAATTCCGGCAGTGAGAAAACTTCTCGAAACAGTTGATGGAGACGAAAAGACAGGCGTTAAGATAGTTCTCCGTGCACTTGAAGAACCTGTTCGTCAAATTGCGGCAAATGCAGGTTTTGACGGAGCGGTAATCGTAGATAAGATTATGTCCTCCGGTAAAGTCGGATATGGATTTGACGCTTATAACGAAGAATACGTTGATATGCTCTCTGCCGGCATTATCGACCCCAAAAAGGTAACACGTTCGGCACTTCAAAATGCGGCATCAATCGCATCTGTAATTCTCACAACAGAATCTGTTGTTGCGGATATCCCCGAGCCAGAACCGGCAGCACCTGCCGCAGGCGGAATGGGCGGAATGTATTAATTTCCACTTGTAGAACAAATAAAAAAGTGACGTCACACCGTGGCGTCGCTTTTTATTTGGTAAAAAAACACAGGTACAAAATCGGTTGACAACAAAGCACAAAAGTGGTATACTAAATGGTGTTGGACACAAAAAAGAAAGGAGTGCTTACGTGATGGAAGAACAAGAAAAAGCAAACAAAAAAACTTCCGAAGACATAACACCGGACAAAAATGAACAGCAAATCGATACCGTTATACCTCATCCCGAACCTCCTTTAAATGCAGATAACAATTCAGATAAATCAATAACAGATAATAATGACGAAAGTTCCGAAAACACCGATGAAATGAATATCGACGATATCGACGAAAATACCGATTATGAAGATATCGCCGAAATAAAGCGAGAACTTGAAGACGATAAAAACGAAGAAAGTGCCACAGAGGCATACGAAGAAGAACTTGAAAATACTTTTGAAAAACTCATAAATCTGCTTGACCAAAAGAATTATGCGGAATTTATGTATACGCTTGAAGATTTGAACCCAGTCGATGCCGCCGACTTCTTCTCCGAACTTCCCTCTCATCGTATACCTGCGGTGTTTAAACTTCTCAAAAAAGATACGTCAGCCGAGGTTTTTGCGGAACTTGACAGTGACTTGCAGAAAAAAATAATCAATGCAATGACCGACCGTGAAATTTCTCTCATAATAGAAGAACTTTCGGTTGACGACGCCGTCGATATGCTTGAAGAATTGCCCGCAAATATCGTTCGTCGAGTTTTGCAGACCGCAACACCCGAAACACGTGCGGAAATAAATAAATTCCTCGCTTACCCCGATTACAGTGCAGGTAGCGTTATGACGGCGGAATTTATCGACCTGCGTGCCGAGATGACCTGTGCGGAAGCTATAGAGCATATAAGACTGACCGGTATAGATAAAGAAACTGTATATTACGCTTACGTAACCGATAATCGCCGTGTTCTGCAAGGCATCATTTCGTTTAAGGACTTGCTTTATTCTCAACCCGACGCCGTAGTTGCAGATGTAATGAGCGATCAGTTAATATGTGCATCCACGCTTGACGACCAGGAAGCGGTGGCAGATACCATATCAAAATACGACCTGCTTGCTTTGCCGATAGTCGATAAAGAAAACAGACTTGTCGGTATTGTTACAGTCGATGACGCCCTTGACGTCATTACCGAAGAGGCTACCGAAGATATAGAAAAAATGGCAGGTATTACACCTACCGATAAACCATATATGAAAACAGGTGTATTTGAAACGTGGAGAAAACGTTTTCCATGGCTCCTTATCATAATGGTGTCCGCAATATTTACAAGTACAATAATCACACATTATGAATCCGCTCTCGGAACTTATGCAATTCTCACCGCTTTCGTGCCTATGCTTATGAACACGGGCGGTAATGCGGGAAGTCAAGCATCTGTTGCAATCATTCGTGCCCTTTCGCTTGATGAAGTGTCAATGGGCGATATTTTCCGTATCATCTGGAAGGAATTTCGAGTTTCTCTGCTTTGCGGTGGCTGTATATCCGTTGCGTGTTTTATAAAAACAATTGTTGTGGATTTCAGATGCAAATTTGTTTGGGAAAATGTAGAAATAGCAATAATCGTAAGTATAACCGTGCTTTGTGCGATAGTTATAGCAAAACTGATAGGTTCTTGCCTGCCGATAGGTGCCAAGAGAATAGGTCTTGACCCTGCGGTTATGGCTACTCCTCTTATCGCCACAATAGTTGATACAGTAACTCTTATGGTTTACTTTGCAATTGCATCGCAGGTACTTGGATTTTAATTTATAAAATTGCAAAAATCCTCCGAATGTGCTTCGGAGGATTTTTCATAACAGCATAATATAATACAAAAAGACTACCTCCCGTGGGAGATAGTCTTTTTTATTTGACAAATTATTCTTCGTCAATGAGTCTGACAATTGCCATTTCGGCTGCGTCACCACGACGAGCACCGATTTTGAGAATCTGTGTGTAACCGCCGTTACGGTTTGCATACTTGGGAGCAATTTCATCAAACAACTTCTTTGCAACATCTTCCTTCGTAATGTAGGAAAGTGCCGCTCTATAACTTGCAAGAGTGTTCTTCTTGCCGAGTGTAATCATTTTTTCTGCGATGGAACGAACTTCCTTTGCTCTTGTAAGAGTCGTCTCTACCTGTCCGTTCTCAAGCAAAAGTGTAACCATACCACGAAGCATTGCTTTTCTGTGTGCGGTAGGTCTGCCGAGTTTTCTGTTTCCGGGCATCTTTATTTCCCTCCTTCTGCTTAATTAAATCAAATATTTTTTACTCCTCGTCGTGCTTGAGGTCAAGTCCGAGCGAATGGAGTTTCTGAATAACTTCGTCAAGCGACTTCTTACCGAGGTTACGCACCTTAATCATATCTTCTTCGGTGCGGTTAGTAAGATCTTCAACTGTGTCAATGCCTGCACGTTTCAAGCAATTGAAACTACGAACAGACATGTCAAGTTCCTCAATGGTCATCTCAAGAACCTTTTCTTTTTTGGTCTCTTTGCTCTCAATCATTATTTCTGCCTTCTTTGCGTCATCTGACAAATCCACAAATAAGTTGAGATGCTCATTGAGAATCTTGGCTCCGAGAGAAATCGCCTCTTTTGCCGAAATTGTACCGTTTGTAACAACTTCAAGCGTTAACTTGTCAAGATCGGTGTTACTACCGGAACGAGTATTTTCGACTTCATAATTAACCTTATAAACGGGAGTATAGATCGAGTCTGTAAATATCGTGTTAATAGGCATTGAAGCATTCACACCGAGGAAATCGCTGTGAAGTTGCTTGTTGCGTTCCTGAGAAACGTATCCTCTGTCACAATTAAACGTAAGTTCCATATAGAATCTCTCGTTCTCAGCCACCGTTGCGATGTGGTGATCGGGATTGAGAATTTCAATATCACTATCCTGTTTAATGTCTCCCGCAGTAACGTCATGCTCACCGAGAACGTCAATGTAGACAGTCTTGGGACCGTGACAGTTAAGTTTCGCAATAATTCCCTTAACGTTCAAAACTATTTCGGTTACGTCTTCCGTAACACCGGGAATAGTGCTGAACTCATGGAGAATACCGTCAATTTTTATGCTTGTTACAGCATAACCGGGAAGCGAACTTAATAAAACTCTGCGAAGTGAGTTGCCGAGTGTGATGCCAAAACCTCTTTCAAGAGGTTCAACAACGAATTTGCCGTAAGAACCGTCTTCACTCGTTTCAAGCGTAGTTATATTAGGCTTTTCTATCTCTATCATTCCAAATAACCTCCTGTTAAATTTTAAAATTAAATTCTGTGCAAATTGAGTGTAAGCCGAGCGGTAATACCGCACAACAACTCAAAACTATGCGGTATTACTTGGAATAAAGTTCGACGATAAGTTGCTCGTTGAATTCGAAATCGATATCATCTCTTGCAGGGAATGCAACTACCTTTGCAGAGAGATCGTTCTTGTTAACTTCAAGCCACTTGGGAGCAGTCTTGGATTCAAGAGCCTCGGCAAGAGCCTTGAACTTCTCGGAAGAACGGCTGGATTCCTTAACGGAGATAACGTCACCGGGCTTTACGAGAATAGAAGGAATGTTAACCTTCTTGCCGTTGAGAGTGAAGTGTGCGTGGAGAACGAGTTGACGTGCTTCCTTGTGGGATTCAGCGAGACCCATTCTGTAAATTGTATTGTCAAGTCTGCGTTCAAGAAGGATAAGGAGGTTTTCACCGGTCATACCCTCTTTGCGAGCAGCCTCTTCGTAGTAGTTCTTGAACTGTCTTTCAAGAACGCCGTAATATCTTCTTGTAGCCTGCTTTTCACGGAGCTGTATACCGTATTCGCCGACTTTCTTCTTTGCTGCGCCGTGCTGACCGGGAGCGGTGCTTCTGCGGTCGAGTGCGCACTTTCCGCTTGTGCATCTTTCGCCTTTGAGGTAAAGTTTCTTACCTTCTCTACGGCAGAGTTTGCACGATGGGCCTGTATATCTTGCCATTTTTCAGTTCCTCCTAATAGATTATACTCTTCTACGCTTGGGGGGTCTGCATCCGTTGTGAGGAATGGGAGTAACGTCTTTGATAAGTGTAATCGAAAGACCTACTGTCTCCAACGCACGAATTGCGGACTCACGTCCCGAGCCGGGACCTTTTACATATACTTCAACCGATTTGAGACCATGCTCAACCGCAGCCTTTGCTGCTGTTTCGGATGCTGACTGTGCTGCAAAGGGTGTGGATTTTCTGGATCCCTTGAAACCAAGTTCGCCTGCGGAAGCCCACGAGATTGCGTTGCCGTTAACGTCTGTGATTGTAACGATAGTGTTATTGAAAGTGGACTGAATGTGTACAACGCCCTTTTCAATATTCTTTCTTTCGCGGCGTCTCTTGACAACTTTTTTTGCTGTTGCTTTTGCCATTTCTATGCCACTCCTTTATTTCTTCTTGTTAGCGATTGTCTTTGCGGGACCTTTTCTTGTTCTCGCATTCGTCTTTGTTCTCTGTCCTCTTACAGGAAGACCCTTTCTGTGTCTGATACCGCGGTAGCAGTTAATTTCTACCAATCTCTTTACGTTGAGCGAAACCTCTCTGCGGAGATCACCTTCAACGGTGTAAGAATTTTCGATAACGTCACGAAGTTTTGCAATTTCTTCCTCTGTAAGATCCTTCGCTCTTGTGTCAGGATTGATGCCTGTCTGAGCAAGGATATCGTTTGCGCTCTTTCGTCCGAGACCGTAAATGTAGGTAAGGGCGATTTCTATACGCTTGTTGTTAGGAATATCAACACCTGCTATACGTGCCATTCTGTTTTCACCTCTCTGTTAGATTGAGTTGATTTGGTAGTCGGTGGTCGATTAACCCTGCTTTTGCTTATGCTTGGGGTTCTCGCAAATCACCATGACTTTACCTTTTCTCTTTATGATCTTGCATTTTTCGCAGATCTTCTTAACGGACGGTTTAACTTTCATTTCCTGTAAACCTGCCTTTCTTTTAGAGTATTTTTTAGTAAAATCTTATTTTGAACGCCACGTTATACGTCCTTTTGTGAGGTCGTAAACCGAAACCTCAACGGTAACGTGGTCGCCCGGTAAAATTCTTATATAATTAAGTCTTAACTTCCCCGATATATGTGCTGTGACAATATGGTCGTTTGGAAGTTTTACCTTGAAGGTTGCGTTGGGAAGAGCCTCAACGACTGTGCCTTCAAATTCGATAACATCATCTTTCGGCATAACTTGTTCCTTTCAATTACTCAAAAATCCGATTGAATGAGCGTCATTATTTCAATTCCGTTGCTCGTTAAGGCAACAGTGTTTTCATAATGAGCCGAGAGAGAGCCGTCTGCTGTTTTTACAGTCCAGCCGTCGGGCATTTCCTTGACAGATTCAACACCTACGTTTACCATAGGCTCAATCGCAAGTACCATGCCTGCACAAAGCCTCGTACCTCTTCCGGGAGTTCCGTAGTTCGGAACGTCGGGAGATTCGTGCAAAGCCTTGCCTATACCGTGACCGATATATCTTTTAACGGTTGTAAACCCGTTGGCAACAACAAGAGAGTCGATTGCATTTCCGATATCGCCGAGCCTGTTGCCGGCAACAAACTTTTCAACGCCCGCAAAGAAACTGTCTCTCGTTACCTTGATAAGTTTCAACGCTTGCTCGCTTGCCGTGCCTACCACAACTGTTCTTGCGGCATCCCCGTGGAACCCGTTTTTGTACGCCCCCACGTCAATCTTCACTACGTCACCGTCTTTAAAAATCACTTTTTTTGACGGAATTCCGTGAATTACCTCATCGTTTACGCTGATACAAGCACTTCCGGGAAATCCTCCGTATCCGAGGAAAGAAGGTTTTGCCCCTTGTGACTTGATATACTCGTGTATAATCTTGTCAAGATCGTACGTGCTCATACCCTCGCAGATACTGTCACGGGCGACGAGCAAAGCCTCGCCCGTGATTCTTCCTGCCTCTCTCATTTCTTTGAGTTGCTCGGAATTTTTTAATTGTATCATTCAGTACCCCGGAGGTTTATGCCTCTACCTTACTTAATGCGTCAAACACAAGAGCAGTTGTATCAGCAACTTCTTCCTGTCCTTCAACCACTGTAAGGATTCCCTTTTCCGCATAAAAATCTTTAAGCGGTTCGGTTTGAGTATGGAAAGTTTTAAGTCTGTTAGCCACTGTTTCCGCTTTATCATCCTCTCTTATGTAGAGAGTATCGCCACACTTATCACATATATTTTCAACCTTGGGTCTGATATAATCAACGTGATAGGAAGCACCGCAACGGCAAACACGTCTGCCACTCATTCTTGCGATGATTTTCTCATCGGGAACTTCGAGGCTGAGAACGCAGTCAATCTTAACGCCCATAGCGTCAAGAGCTTCTGCCTGCGGGATAGAACGGGGGAAACCGTCAAGAATGAAGCCATTCTTGCAAGCATCCGTGGAAATATAATCCTTGATTATTCCAACTACAACGTCGTCGGGAACAAGTTTTCCCGCATCCATATAACTTTTTGCGGAAAGACCGAGTTCCGTTCCCTCTTTAACCGCACCACGGAGAATATCACCTGTTGCGATTGCGGGAATGTTGTACTTTTCGGAAATTTTTGCAGACTGAGTGCCTTTGCCGGCACCGGGTGCACCCAACAATATAAGTTTCATACTGTTCCTCCAAAATATATGATTGGATTAGTCAAGGAATCCCTTATAGTTACGCATTGTAAGTTGTGCTTCGAGGTCACGCTGTGTTTCGAGAACAACGCCTACTACGATGAGTACCGAAGTTCCGGAGAAAGCGAGAGACTGGAATGCAGTCTGACCGCAAGCAACGCATATTGCATTGACTATCATCGGAAGAGCCGAGATAAGACAAAGGAATATTGCACCTATAAAGGTTATGCGATTCAAAGTCTTCTGGATATAATCCTTTGTAGGCTTACCGGGACGGATACCGGGGATGGCACCGCCGTTGTTCTTGATATTATTTGCCACTTCAACAGGGTTGAAGGAAATCATAATATAGAAGTAAGCGAACGCTACGAGAAGTATAATAAAGAGAACTATATACAAAGGCTTTGTATTAGCAAATATGTTTGTTACCGTATTCCAGAAACTGCTCGTGCCGTGCATATTTGCAAAACTTGCGATAGTTGCGGGAATTGTAACGATGGCGTTAGCAAAGATTACAGGCATAACGCTTGCCATGTTGAGTTTGAGGGGGAGGTGTGACGACTGACCGCCGTACATCTTACGACCTACAACTCTCTTTGCATACTGAACGGGAATACGACGCTCCGATTCGGTGAACCAGATAATGAAGAATACTGCCAAAAGCAATATAGCCGCAATAACAGCACACCAAAGAATCCACCAAGGATGGAACTCGGAACCGTTGTAAATCTTCTGGCAGAATCCGATGATTCCGCTGGGAAGACTTGAAATAATACCTGCGAAAAGGATAATGGAAATACCGTTTCCGATACCGTTATCATTAACTCTCTCAGCCATCCACATAACTATGGAAGCACCTGCACAGTAACAAGCAACCATAACGATAACCTGGAACGTGTAGTTCTTATCGGTATCGATAGTTGTCATACCTGCGTTGATAACGTAGAGCGAGTAACCTATCGAAGTAATAATAGCCAAAACAACTGTTACTATTCTTGTGATAGCGGATATTTTCTTTCTTCCCTCTTCGCCATCCTTAGACCACTCTTCGAGTTTGGGAATGACGATTGTGAGAAGTTGCATTACGATAGATGACGTAATGTAAGGAGATACGCCGAGTGCAAACAAAGTTGCCTGCGAGAACGCACCACCGGAAAGAATGTTCATAAATCCGAAGATTGAACTTGAATTGAGTGCAGTGAAATACTCAACTGCATCCGAACTTATCCACGGAACCATGATAGAGGATCCGAGACGATAAATCATTATAATGAGAAGTGTAAAGAGGAGTTTCGTTTTGAGCTCGGGAGTTCTCCAAGCGTTTTTGAACGTCTTAAACATCCTTATACCTCCTCTGCCTGTCCACCTGCTGCCGTAATCTTTTCTTTAGCTGTCGCAGAAAAGACCGTTGCCTTAACAGTTACTTTCTTGGTGAGTTCTCCGCCACCGAGAACCTTAAGACCGTCCATAGGCTTGCGGATTATTCTCTCTGCAAGAAGTGTATTTATGTCAATTACCGCACCGTCCTCAAACTTGTTGAGATCGGAAACGTTGACAATTGCATAGTTAACTGCGAAGTGATTTTTGAAACCTCTCTTAGGAAGTTTTCTGTAAAGGGGAAGTTGACCTCCCTCAAAACCGGGTCTTACACCGCCACCTGAACGTGCGTTCTGACCCTTGTGACCCTTACCGGCTGTTTTGCCGTTTCCGGAACCTGTGCCTCTGCCCTTTCTGTATGCTGCCTTTGCGGAGCCTTCTGCGGGACGAAGTTCATTAAGTTTCATTCTCTGTTACCTCCCTTTATGCTTGTACAGTCTCAACTGCTACGAGGTGAGATATAACTTTGATTTTGCCTGCAAGAACTGCGTCATCTGCGTGAATGATGGAGTCGCCGATCTTGTTAAGACCAAGAGACTTAGCCGTTGCTTTCTGGTTAGGCTTTGCACAGATAAGACTCTTTATAAGTGTTACCTTTTTCATCTTTCTGCTCCTCCTTAACCTTTAACTTGCTCTACGCTGATTTCACGTATCTTTGCAACTTCCTCAACAGTGCGAAGTTCACGAAGTCCTTCGATTGTTGCCTTAACAACGTTCGTAGGATTGTTGGAACGGAGACACTTTGCTCTGATGTTGGAGATACCTGCCGCTTCGAGAACGGCTCTTACTTTACCACCTGCGATGATACCGGTACCGAGTGCGGCGGGTTTAAGAAGTACTTTGCCTGCTCCGAACTCACCGATAACTTCGTGAGGGATAGTTGTTCCTTTAAGGGATACTGTAATCATATTTTTCTTAGCGTCTTCAATTCCCTTGCGGATTGCTTCGGGAACTTCGGCAGCCTTACCAAGACCTACGCCTACGTGACCGTTGCCGTCACCAACAACCATAAGTGCTGCGAAACGAGCGATACGTCCACCTTTAACTGTCTTGGAAA
>CAZGJC010000014.1:0-45180 GCA_964526505.1 uncultured Clostridium sp. | reverse complement strand
CATCTTCATTATTGACGAGCCGGCGGCTATGCTTCATCCAATCGCACAACGTGAGATACTGCGAGATCTGACGGAACTGACAAAACGAGGTATCAAAGTGGTATATTCCACGCACAGCCCGTACTTGATTCCGGATGAATGGAAATGCGTTTATTTTGTTGCTATGACAGAGAATGGAACAGCGGTGACAGGTGTTTCGTCCAATGAAGAACTCGTCTCTCAAATGAAAGATATTGTCGGCGACGATATTTTCGATGTTCAATCCGTATTGGAAAAATACTTTTTAGCTCCGCCGGGCAGAATTGCCAAAAATATTTCCGATTTAATTCGTGATACGCAAAAAGAAAGAAAAATAAAAAATTTGCAAAGTGTTTGCGATGAAATAGGCATCGAGTATCAAGCAATGAAAAGTTGGAATTGTTATCCGACATATCCGAATGGAGATAGAAACAAGAAATTTAACAGCCCGTCATCTCAAAATGTGGTAAAGGTTTTGGTATGGGCAAGTAAGTTGCCAAATAAACGAATATAATTCTAAAAAGGGGTGGTTCGCCACCCTTTTGCTTTTGCAGAGAAAATGCTATAATAATGGCACCAAACGAAAGGAGGCATTCAAAATGTCAAAGTATCGAACCATTGAAGTGTGGAATGAGGTTTACGGCAGAAAAGAAAACGTTTATGATTACGCAGGGCGACTTATGAAAAAGTCGGCTTGTGGCAATCCCAACAGTGCTTATCACCCAACACTTGACCACGTAAGACCGTTGTCGGCAGGAGGCAGTGACGTTCTCGGTAATATCGAAATTTGCCATCGTGATACCAACGAGGAAAAAGCAGACTCATTTCCTCATTGGAAGGCAAATGGAAATAATTATCGAGCCAAGCGTGTTAAAGGCAAAAGAACAGACTATGAGATTGACAAAATATAAGGAGGAATACCATGGGAAAAGGCGGACACGGCGTATCGGGACATACGCACACACAATCACAGCTTGATCATTACGCAAATCAAAACAACCCCAATAACGATGCGTATTGGGCAAATCAAGACAATCATGCGAACCAATGCAAAGTATTTGCGGGGCATGGAAGAAGATAACGATTAAATAGGTTTTAACAAGCAACTATCTTTTGCAATAACATAATCAATATCCAAATCCTTAATATCAAAATTATATTTCAAAGAAAAAAATATGGCATATATCATTAGCAGGATATAATCAATCCGAGAAAAGATATCAATGTTGTTTTGAGATTGATGAACTGGTTAAAAAATTGGACGATTTTTTCTATTCGGAAAAGTTTGCCCAAATATGCGTTAAGCTCTATGCGAATAAGCTTATCAGTTTTGTTCCTGATGCAATGGCACGGTTTTATTTCGACAATCCATTAAAAATAGTAAATGAAATTAAAGACAATAGTGGGAATGGATTGGGATATTTTTTCTTTTGGCATGATTATAGGTTGCCTTTTATAGCATATTCACAGTTTTCTAACTTCAAATCATTTTGTGATATTCTGATGCTCCCATCTAATGGTGAAAACGCAGATATATTGGGTAGTATACTGGGAAGATGTATTGACAATCATAATGGAATATTTCCACACGAATTTATCATGAGAGTTTTAGATGAATACAATGACGAAGAAATAAATCGTAATTTTTTGGCTGGAAAAATGAATTCAATCGGTGTTAGAAATGTTTCAGATGGCTCTGATGAAAAAAGTATCGCAGAAAGATATAAGTTAAATGCACAATCAATTGAAATTGATTATCCTGTAACAGCTGAACTTTTACGTTCATTAGCAGAACAGCATTTGCGTACTGCTGACCAAGATAGTGCTATGTATCAATTGGGCTTTAATATTTAACCGTATATTTTGGGCAAAATCATACTTTACATTGAAAATTCATTGCTGAAGTATGATAGGAAATAGAAGCCATATGACATCTTGACAACTTTCCTCAAATATGCTATAATAAAAATGCACCCACACATAACTAACAATTACATAATTACACATAGTGCCACACACGAGTTAGACTCGTACTTACATATTACATATCGGCACGGAGCGTTGAAGCGGACAGAAGCGTTCGCTGTTTGGTGCTACCGTGATTCGCATGTTGTAAGTACGGGTCTTTTTGTTTTGCAAAAAACAGTTTTCGCATGTTAGAAATTGGTTTGCAATAAACAAAGAAAACGCAGCTGCTCAAATTATCACCGGTTCAAATACATACCGAAAGCCAAACGGCTTTTGAGAAAAGCAGAAAGGAGGAAAACAGACAATGAGATCATCAACGATAAAAAGCTTCGATGAACTGCCACTGTATCTGTCGGTCATGGACGTGGCGGCACTGCTCGGGATCTCACGCTCAAGTGCGTATGAGCTGGCGGCAAGCAAGGGATTTCCAAAATTAAGGCTCGTGCCGGGGCGAGTGATCATTCCGAGGGATAAGCTTAAAGAATGGCTGGACGAACAGACCGATATTGACGGTTGAAAGGAATTCGATTATCAAGCAGGTTAAAGGAGTATGCCGCAGGCGGCATCTCCTCTCCACATCGGACGGCAGAGCCGACCGATTTAGCGAGAAAAAGCGAGATATTGCGAGATTTCGAGAGATGTCGATCTTTCGAGACTGCGCCACTTTGTATACCGCAGTGACACAAAGTATACCGTTCTATAGCACTTTTGGACTCCAAAAGCACGGTTTTGAGGCATTTTCGCACCACTTTCGTATGCCACTATGGTATTCCAAAGCGATTCCTTCGGTATCTTGCACAGATCAAAAATTAAAAATTCTTGTGTCTGAAGTGATAACTCTACCACTTGGGGCTGGATATCGTCAGATATTTGTGCTATTGTTTGTACTGAAAAATATGAAAGGAAGTGATATATTGAGTAAAAAACGTCCGTCGGGTGACGGGCTGATACGAAAAAGAAGCGACGGTCGATGGGAAGGTCGCATCATCGTCGGTCAAAAGCAGGATGGGAAGTTCATCTACCGTTCGGTGTTTGCAAAAACGCAAAAAGAACTTTTGCCAAAGCTTGATGAGCTGCGTTCACGCTATGACGGCGTGGAACTGACCGAGGGAAGTGCTGTCACACTCTGTGATTGGCTCGATAAATGGATGAGCGAATACAAGCAGGGTGTCCTGCGTGCAAGCACATATGCACGATATCGTTCGGATATCAAAAACCATATCACACCGCACATCGGTCAAAAGAAACTGACGCAGATCAGATCATCCGACATTCAAAAGCTATACAATGCTCTGTCAGATCAAGGACTTGCATCAGCCACGGTGCGAGGTGTCCACATGATCTTGCATACTGCACTTGCTTGTGCCGTCAGAGAAGGTCTGCTTCCGAAAGATCCGACCGAAGGCACATCACCGCCGAAGATACAACGCAAAGAAAAGCGTGTGCTGAGCAAAAGCGAGATCGGTATCTTCATGAAACAGCTTGAAAGTGATATATTCTGGCACGACCTGTTCTACACGGAATTGCTCACAGGGATGCGGAGAGGTGAGCTGTGCGGTATCAGGTGGGAGGATTTTGACGAGCAAAAAGGCACGCTCAAAGTAGCACGTTCGATCGAATATGTTCACGGCAAGCTCGTTATAGGCGAAACAAAAACCGATGACGGCAAGCGAGTCATCTATCTGCCCGAAAGTTTGAAGCGAATGCTTGCGGATAAAAAGTACAACAGCATTAGCGAGTTGGTGTTCCCGGATATGCTCGATCCAAGCAAGCCCATAAGACCTGACAGTGCATATCACAAACTGAAAAGCACACTCAAGGCGGCAGGACTTCCCAACATCCGCTTTCACGACCTGCGACACACGTTCGCTTCTCATGCCGCAAACTCGGGGATCGCACCCAAAACGCTTGCGGAGATCGTAGGTCACAGTAAGGCAAGCTTCACACTTGACACTTACGCACATGTAACGACCGATATGCAACGAAACGCATCAAATATCGTTACGAACTATCTGACGGATATTCTCGGAAAGGGGTTGAAACCGTGGGAAAACGCAAAAGCGGAACAGGAACGGTAAGACAACGCAAGGACGGTCGATGGGAAGGCAGGATCGTTGTCGCATACGATGAAAGAGGCTTGCCCAAAACAAAAAACGTTCTCGCAAAAACAAAAGCGGAATGCATTGAAAAGCTAAAGAAACTCAAAGCGGAACTTGGAGTGCCCGAACGAACAAAATGCTCTCCTGATATGCCGTTCGGTGAGCGGATCGACTATTGGTATCGCACATATTGCAAAAATGCTTTAAAAGAGTACACACAAAAGACTTACGAACAACGTATTTACAAGCAGATCATCCCAAAGATAGGTCACATTCCATTGAACAAGATCACCACGGGAACGCTGGAAAAGTTCTATGCCGAACTGAAGACTGACGGCAGACTTGTCCGGCGAGAGCAGAACGGCAACGGGCTTTCCGATTCGGTCATACGGAGTATCCACGCCCATTGCCGAGCCGCCTTGCAAAAAGCGGTCGATGAGGGATTTATCTCAAAAGATCCTGCAACTAACTGTAAATTACCGTCGAAAAGATCTACGGAGATCAAAATACTCTCACCCGAGGAAATGCAAAAACTGCTCTATCAAGCACAAATAGAAGGTTTTTATGAAATGTTCCTGCTCGACCTGTCGACCGGACTTCGCAGAGGAGAACTGCTCGGGCTGAAGTGGGATGACATCGACTTTGATGAAGGGACGCTGTCTGTCAAACGGCAAGTGCGATTCGAAAAGGGCAAGTTGATCATTTCTTCGCCCAAAACGAAAGCATCCGAACGCACCATCGTCCTGCCGTCTCCAATCGTTGAAATGCTGAAAGAATACAGGACTAAAACAAATTCCAAGTGGCTGTTTCCATCGCCTGTGAAAAAAGAGGATGTACCGAGAGATCCGACCGCTTGCCGAAAGAGACTTTCACAGATATTAGAACGAGCCGGTTGTAAGCACGTACCGTTCCATGCTCTCCGTCACACATTTGCCTCGCACGCTTTCCACTATGGCATGGATGTCAAAACGCTCGCTTCGACGATCGGTCACGAAAGCGTGGAAACGACTTTGAATGTCTACGCCCACACCTCCGAAAAGATGAAGCAAGACGCCGCCGACTGCATCGACAGCACGCTCGGCACGGCAACAGGCGAGAAATTCGCCTTGTGTGACGAAAAAGGAAAAGACGAGCAACTACCCGAAAACAGTTCCGAACAAGCCAAACAAACGATATTTGAACCGTACAAGCCGAAATACCGCCACCGTGGCACAGGCTCGGTCCGTCGGATCGGCGAGAACACGTGGGAGGGCAGATATACCCCGACCGTGAATGGCAAGCGTGTCGCACGGAATGTTTACGCTCATACCGAACAAGAATGCGAGCAAAAACTTTCCGAGCTGATACAAGAGATGAAAGCAAAGCTCGGCACACGGGTTAAAAAATAATATGCGGTAAACAAAGAAACGGGCTTTCGGAATCTCTGAATCAGAGAAATCGAAAGCCTTTTTCTCACATTGTGGTCAAACATGTGGTCAATGATAGTTGATAAGCGTTACCGATAGACTAAAGCACCGCAATATTAGTGGATAACAAACAAAACAACAAAAGAAAAATCCGTAGAATTCATACAAATTCTACGGATTTTTGGTCTGAGTGACAAGACTTGAACTTGCGGCCTCTACCACCCCAAGGTAGCGCGCTACCAGCTGCGCCACACCCAGATCAGTCGTCTTTTCTCAACGACCTGTATATTATATCACGAACACGATATTTTGTCAATACCTTTTTTGAAAAAATATAATTTTTTTGTCGTAATAATATTGTTTGCACTGGGATATATCGCTGTTAACATTTGAGGGAATAGGATATAATCAATGTGGATTAGAATGTAAATATATATGCGGAGACTGATTACAATCAGTCTCCGCATTATTATCGTGTGCCGTGGGAATTTTAACCGAGCCGAACAATTCTGTCAAATTTATCAAAACACTTTTCACTATGAGTCACAAGCAGAAGAGATTTATCTTTTGCTTGGTTTAGCAATATGTGCAACATTTGTTCCGAGGCGTCGAAATCCAGGGCGGAGAAGGGTTCATCGAGCAAAAGAAGATTTGCTCCCGACGTGTCTGCATATGCAAGAAAACGAGCAAAGGATACACGCTGTGCCATTCCTCCCGAGAGCTCTCCGGGGTATTTTTGATATGTGTCGTTTAAGTTTACTTCGTCGAGATATTTTTTCGCCGAATGGCTGTCGTAATTTTTCAGCACAATTGAAACGTTTTCTTCGGCGGTCTTCCAAGGTAAAAGTCGTGGTTCTTGTTGCATATATGCGATTTTTCGATTTGTAACGATTTCTCCGCAATCTTGTTTTTCCAGTCCCGATATAATACGCAGAAGAGTGGTTTTTCCGCAACCGGAAGGACCCGTGAGTACGATATGCTCACACGGGGCAATTTGAAGGGAAAAGTTGCAAAGCACTTGGTTGTCGCCGTATTTTTTTGATAAGTTAATTACGTCTGTCATTGCCGACCTCCGAATATGCCTTGTCACCGAAGGCTTTTTTTATGCCGAATACGGCGAGTTTTTCTATCACGAGACTTATAAGTATAACGGTAAGCGTCCATGCAAACAGATCGGTCGTTTCAAGATAAAGTTTAGAATTGTATATTTGTTTTCCGATGGCAATAAGCGGAGGAGCGATTACCTCGGCGGCGATACCCGCTTTCCAAGAGAGACCCAACGACGAGTTCAGAGAAGAGACAAAGTACGGCAGAACAGACGGAGCATATATATCGAGTATTTTT
The DNA here is from genome assembly GCA_964526505.1 of uncultured Clostridium sp. Taxonomy (GTDB): domain Bacteria; phylum Bacillota; class Clostridia; order Oscillospirales; family CAG-272; genus SVTX01. The sequence goes on along the minus strand of CAZGJC010000014.1, from coordinate 38,345 downwards.
TTAGGCAAACTTATCTTGTAAAGTTGAGCCATTTCAAGCAGCGATTTGTCTGTTTGCAGAATGCCCGTTTCCACGTTGACCCAGACAATGGGCAAAACGATAAGTGTGGAGATGATTGCAGGAACTACGTTCTTGTCAAGCCATAGAATAAGCAAAATAATAAAAGACGCAACGGGGATGGATTTCATAACCGTCATAAGCGGTGAGATGAGGTCGTGTATAAACGGGACCGACGCACTTGCCACCGCTATTAGAATGCCGAGTATTACGGCGATTATCGTGCCTGCAAGAATACGTATGAGAGACCTGAAAATTATATTGTAAAAATCAAGTGTCCGAGCTATTTCGGTAAGACGACTTATCGTTTTAAATGGCGAGGGCAGAAGTAGTTCCTGCCCGACCACCACAGACAAAATCTGCCACACAACAAGCCAAAATATTACTATTAAAATCTTTTTGGCTATTTTTTTCAGCGTTGAATTCATAAAGTTCTTTGATTTTGAAACGTTTTTAATTTGACAAGAAAATCAATCGGCAATATAGTATATATTTCTGTCGGGCTTTTCTCCTCCGATCGACGCAGGAGCGATATCATAGAGGACGCCGAAGAAAACATCGAGTGCGTCAGCCATATCTTTGCCGTCGACATACTTTACGTTACATTTCGGTATTGCCTTTTTCGCAACCGCAGCCTGCTCGAAAATTCCCATTTTCGCTATGATTTCGGACGCTTCCGACGGGTTTTCGCTTACGTATTCCACGGAAGATTTGTATTCTTCAAGAAATGCCTTTATTGTTTCGGGATATTTGTTTATAAATTCCGTTCTTGCGACTATGCAACCCTGCATGAGTGAATTTTCGGGGAAAACTTTATTCCACTCGGCGGTTACGTCAATTACCGTTGAGATAGAAGTGTTTTTGGACGTTGCGATTGTAACCATGGGTTCGGGGAGTACCGCAATATCGACTTTGCCGGCAACAACTGCCGCACGCAAATCTGCAGGTGCCGAATATGCAGTGTCTATTGTCACGTTGACTCCCACTTTGTCGCAAAGACCCTTAAATATAAAATAAGGGTTTTGAGCAGGGCAGTAAACGGTTTTTCCTTCGAGATCCGACAGCGATTTTATGTTAGAGTTCGCTTCGTTTGCCACTACATAAAGCACGCCAAGCGTATTTACGGCAAGGATTTGAATTTTGCCGTCTGTTTTCGCATAAAGATTTGCGGCGGCGTTGGTGGGAAGAGTTGCGATGTCAAGAGAACCGTTGATAAGTGAAGCATTTATGACAGACGCATCCGATTCAACCGAAAAATTGTATTTTGTCGCTTGCTCGTCATTTTTATGGTCGGACATAAGTTTTGCAATTCCGAACCCCGTTGTTCCGTTGAGCGTGGCTATATTTATCTCTTGTGGGATCTCCGCTATGTCCTTGTTTGCATTGGATTCCGTGTTTGATTCGGTGTCTTTTTCGCCACCCGAATTCGTACACGAAACCGCCGAGACCATAAACGCCAGTATTAAAAGAGTTACGGTTAAAAATTTGATGATTTTTTTCATTTTGATATTGCCTTTCTTTGATTTGTAATATTTAAAGGGTGTAGTGCAAAAGCATTTTTCCCCTGTTTTTAAGTGTGATTTTTTTGCCGTCTTTGGCTATAAATCCATCGCTTTGCAGTTTGTCGAACGCACGGTAAAGCGACGCTCTGCCTACGTCAAGTATGTCCGAAAGCGAGACGAGAGATACGGACAATTCAAACGTATCCGACGAACTTACAGAGTCCAGATATAATGCAAGTTTTCTTTCGGCACTGCCTGCGGTGCAGTAGTGCAATTTCTCATTGAGATAACATATTTTGCCCGAAAGAAGCGACAAAAAATTTGCAAGCAGGATTTTGTCCCGCTCAATCAGATTCATAAAAGATCGCTCGGAAATTTCAATTGTCACGCAACGCTTTTCCGCTATGACCACACTTACGTATGGGTGGTCGGAGTAGAGATTTGCGATTCCTACAAGTTCACCCTCACGCATTGTGCGGAGTAGCGTTTTCTTACGCATATCGGGCAGATAAACGTTTGCTCGTCCTTCAAGCAGAATTATAAGTTTTCTGCTTGACGTTTCGGGAGAGCATATCGTCTCTCCGATATTGTAGAACGACTGCGAGGCATTTGCTATCGCACAAGTCGTATCGTCACTGCAATTTGTAAAAAGCGGTACCCGAGAAATAATTTTCGATATTTCGTCCTGTTGCATACCCACCTCCAAAAATGTCTCATATGATACATTATACGGTATATTTCGAAATTTGTCAACATTAAAATTTATGTAAATTTTATAAAAACGTATATACTTTTTCATATTATTATGATATAATAAAAGATAATGTATAAATAAACCCATGGAGGATGGTATGACTCTTGTAATACTTGCGGCGGGAATGGGATCACGCTACGGCGGACTCAAACAGCTCGACCCGATAACGGAAAACGGCGAATTTATTATTGACTTTTCAATTTACGACGCTAAGCGTGCCGGATTTGATAAAGTCGTTTTTATAATCAAAGAGGAAAATTACGAACTTTTCAGAGAGACCGTGGGCGTTCGTGTCGAACCGTATATCAAGACGGAATACGCTTTCCAAAAACTCGAAAATATACCGCACGGCTATAAGGTTCCAAACGGCAGAGTCAAGCCGTGGGGGACGGCACATGCACTTTTGTGTGCGAAAGAGCAAATCGGAGACGATAACTTTGCGGTTATCAACGCAGATGACTTTTACGGAAGAGACACGTTTGTGCGTTTGTCCGAACATTTAAAATCGTCAAATGACAGAAAATGTTTCTGTATGGTGGGCTACGTGCTCAGAAATACGTTGACCGAAAACGGTACGGTGTCACGTGGAGTGTGTTCGATATCAAACGAAAAACTTTGCGATATCAACGAAGTGACTAAAATCCGTGTTTGCGGAAATGATGCGGAGTATTTTGACGGGGAAGAATGGAAATATATCAGCGGAGATACAGTTGTTTCGATGAACTGCTGGGGACTTGCACTGGAAGTGTTCCCGTATATTGAGAAAAAAATGTCCGAATTTTTGGCGGACGAAAGTGGCGATCCACTCAAAAAAGAAATTTATTTGCCCGTGGTCGTCGGTGATATGATGAGCGAGGGCAAGTGCAGTGTCAACGTTTATACAACTTCGTCGCAGTGGCACGGTGTAACGTATTCCGAGGATAAACCGCAAGTGGTGGAGAGTATTTCCGCTATGATAAAAAACGGTGAATATCCTTGTGGACTTTGGAATAAATAAAGGGAAGGTTTGGTAGAAAAATGTCTGTATTGGTAACGGGAGGTACCGGATATATCGGTTCTCATACGGTCGTTGAATTGATAGATGCCGGAATGGACGTCGTCGTGGTCGATAATTTCTATAACAGTAAACCGGTGGTTCTTGACAGAATAAAGCGTATAACGGGCAAAGACGTAAAATTTTACGAGGCTGATTTGCTTGACAGAGACGCCCTTTGTAAAATTTTCCGTGAAAACCCCGATATTGATTCCTGTATTCATTTTGCAGGTTATAAAGCGGTCGGTGAATCAGTTGAAAAGCCGATAGAGTATTACCATAATAACGTCGGAAGTACGCTTGTGTTGCTTGACGTTATGAAAACCTACGGAGTTAAAAAAATCGTATTTTCGTCCTCCGCAACCGTGTACGGTACGCCCGAGGTTTTACCGCTTACCGAAGAATGTAAAGTCGGTGATGCAACAAATCCTTACGGGGATACGAAGGTAATGATCGAAAGAATACTTAAATCGCTTTACCGCTCTGACAGCGAGTGGAATATCACAATACTCAGATATTTCAACCCCGTCGGAGCCCATAAGAGCGGACTTATAGGTGAAGACCCGAGCGGAATACCGAATAATTTGGTGCCATACGTTGCAAAAGTCGCACTCGGCATACTTCCTTGTCTTAACGTTTTCGGTAACGATTATAAAACTCACGATGGCACGGGACTTCGTGATTATATTCACGTCGTAGACCTTGCAAAAGCACACGTGGCGTCGCTTGAATATATGGAAAAACACAGCGGACTTGAAGTTTTCAATATAGGAACAGGTAACGGATATACCGTTCTCGACGTGGTGCATGCGTATGAGAAAGCGTCGGGTGTAAAGATAAATTACCGTATTTGCGACAGACGTGCAGGCGACGTGGACGAAAGTTACGCAGACGTGTCGAAAGCGGAGAAAATTCTCGGCTGGAAGGCTGAATATAATATAGAACAGATGTGTGCCGATTCTTATAATTGGCAAGTAAAAAACCCAAACGGATACAGTGAGCAATGATAAACAAAAGATTTTTCGGACGCACCTCGGGTGGCGAGGATGTCCATATGTATGATATCGTCGGAGAAAAAATAAAACTTTCGGTTATGGAATACGGAGCGACCGTGGTTGAATTGCATATTGCCGACAAAAACGGAAAATACAAAAACGTGGTTTGCGGATATGATAATCTCCCGGCATATGAAACGGCACAAGGCTATATGGGGGCGATTGTCGGAAGATGTGCAAACCGTATACGCAAAGGAAAATTTGCACTCGGAGGAGTGAAATATAATCTCAGCAGAAACGACGGAGAAAATCATCTTCACGGCGGTGAAGTCGGATTTTCACACAGAGTTTGGCGGTCGTGCGTAACCACGGGCGATAGCGTGAAATTTTCCTATTTTTCGCCTGACGGTGAAGAGGGATATCCCGGAAACCTTTCGGTAAGTGTCGAATATACCGTAATAGGCGACAGCGTAAAGATAGCATACACGGCAATGAGTGATGCGGATACAATTGTAAATCTCACGAATCATACTTATTTTAATCTCGGCGGATGCGGAAGCGGTAAGATATTTGACCACACTCTGTACGTGAAAGCGGACAGATATCTGCCGACAAATAACACCCTGATTCCCACGGGAGAGATAAGAAGCGTGGATAACACACCGTTCGATTTCCGTACACCCAAGGCTATCGGACGTGACTTTGATCTGTCGCAGGAAGACTTGAAGATTGCGGGCGGTTATGACCATTGCCTCGTGTTTGAAAGTACAAGTAATTCTTTGCCTAAAATAGAAGTTTTAGACCCAAAGAGCGGTTCGGGAATGCGTGTTTACACAAATCAACCTTGCGTGCAATTTTATACGGGAAATTTCGTAAACGACGAAAGATTTCCGTTCTACGATAAATATCCCCAGTCACCGCAAAGTTCATATTGCTTTGAAACGGGAATTATGCCCGACAGTATAAATCACGAAAACTTTACAAGCCCCGTACTTAAAGAGGGAGACACGTTTGAAGCCGTTACGGAATTTGAATTTTTCTCTGAGTAAAATAAAAAATCCTTCTCATCGTGAGAAGGATTTTTTGTTTTGTTTTAATATATCGCACGTTTTCTTTTTCGAACGGCAAAGAATATTCCAAAGCCTGCAAGGAATGCGACAATCACACCGCATATGGCGTAAATTCCCACGCTTACGGTTATGTCGGATTTGAGTTCTTCCCAAAGTGTGTTCAAAAGAAGAAGTTTCTCACCGCTTAAATTTCGGTATGATGAGGTTGTTACGTCACCTGTGTCGTACATAAGGTCATAGCCGTTTTCCTTGATGCCGTTCATATACTCAATATACCCTTCGTTTTCACGAACAAGCGAGTTGGGAGATGCGTAATAAGTGTATTCCGCATTTGCAACGGCGGGTTCTTCCGAAAGCATAAAATTGATATAACGTTCTGCAATGGTTTTGTTTTGACTTGACTTTAATACGCACATGGCGTCAACGTAAAGGTTTGTACCCTCGCTCGGATAGTAAAAATCAAGGTCGTTGTTGTTTTCATACATCGTAAGAAAATCGCCTGCATAGTAAGCCGATATGGCGGCCGAACCGTTTTCCATTTTGTTGTAGATCTCGTCCATAACGTAACCTTGCAAAATTGGTTTTTGCTCTTTGAGTTTTTCCAGGGCGAGTTTCCAATCGTCCTCATCTGCGGAGTTTACGAGATTTACGTCACCCAGATAATACTGTGCCGAACCGAATGCGTCTCTTGAATTGTTAAATTGAAGAATGTTGCCCTCGTATTTTTTGTTCCACATCAAATCCCACGACCCGATGTCGCTCTCTGCGACCATCGTTTTGTTGTATATGATGCCTATCATACCGTATAGATAGGGAACCGAATAATCGTTGTATCCGTCTCCGTCAGTGTCGGGATCGTAATCCGCATTGAGAAATTCGGATATGATGTATTCTGCATTCGGGATGTTTGAGTAGTCGAGAGGAGCGAGAAGATCCTCTTGTATCATACGTTCAATCATATAGTCGGAGGGGATTACTATATCGTAATTTACCGAACCCGACGATACTTTTGCGTACATTGATTCATTGCTTGAATAAGTGGAATAGTTTACTTTGACACGCTGACCGTAGGTTTCATAGTACCAATCTTCAAACGCACGGTTTGAGTTGAGTGTACCTTCCGAACCGTCGGACATATATTCGCCCCAGTTGTAAACGTAAAGCGTTACGGTGTCCGAACCACCTGATGATTTTGAATCGCAGGATATAAGAGCGGACGAGCAAAGAAGTAGTAAAAGTGTAAGCGGAAGTAATCTGAAAATGAATTTTTTCATACTCTTGATACCTCCTTACGCTTCTTGGCACCGCCTGCAAAATTGACGGCAAAAAGAATAATGAGTATTACCGTAATTATCAATGTGCAGAGTGCGTACATACTGAATTTTACGTTGTGTGCCGTCTGATTGTATACGTAAAGGGGAAGTGTTTGGAAGTCGGGAGAACTTACAAAGTGGCTTATGACAAAATCGTCGAGTGACATTGTAAAGCCGAGCATAAAACCGGAGATTATTCCGGGGATTATTTCGGGGAGTTCTACCGAGAAAAACGCACGTGCGGGTGTGCAACCGAGGTCTTGTGCCGCCTCAGAGAGAGACTTGTCAAGTTGCCTGAAACGGGGCATAACCGAAAGCATAACGTAAGGGAGACTGAACGTTGTGTGTGCTATAAGCATTGTCCAAAATCCGAAAACGCTTTGAGACTTTATAAATTTCGCAAGTGCCACAAATAAAAGCATCATTGAAACACCGGTTACGATATCGGGGTTCATCATCGGAATATTTGTGATTGCTTTTACGGTACTTTTTACGTACTTGTTTCTCATTTTGTGCAATCCCAACGCTCCGAAAGTTCCTATAATCGTTGCAAGTGCCGCAGACGATACGGCTAAAATTACGGAGTTGAGCAGAGAAGTCAAGGCTTCCTTGTCGTTGAACAGTTCACGGTACCAGTTAAGCGTAAATCCCGAAAATTCGGCAAGGTTGCCAGATTCGTTGAACGAGAATACTATAAGCACCGCAATGGGGATGTAAAGTAAAAAGAATATGAGTCCGATGTAGCATTTGGAGAGGAATTTCATTTTACCATACCTCCTCTCTTGACAACACTTTCGTCTTTGTCGCTGTCAAAACGGTTCATAACACCGATTGATATGAGAATGAGTATCATCATAATAAGAGACATCGACGCACCGACACCGTATGTTGAGGTGTTTTGGAAGAGGCGTTCTATTGTGTCGCCTACAAGGTCTATCTTTCCCGCTCCCAATTTCTGCGATATGTAAAAAGTGCTGATGGACGGAACGAATACCATGGTTATTCCCGATATAACGCCCGAAGCGGTAAGGGGAATTATAACTTTGGTCATGGTTTGCAAATTGTTGCATCCGAGGTCGTGCGACGCCTCAATATATCTCTTGTCAAGTTTCGTCATCGACGTGAAAATCGGAAGAACCATATACGGTAAAAAGTCGTAGACCATACCGAGTATTACGCCGAAGTTCGTGCCGACGATGTGCAGTTTTCCGAGTCCCATATTTTCAAGCAGGGAATTGAGAAGTCCACCGTTGTCAAGCAGAGCCATAAGAGCGTAGGTTCGTATAAGCAGATTGCACCACATCGGAAGCATAACCAAAACCATAAGAAGTTTTTGAACACGTTCGGACTGCCTTGACATAAAATAAGCGAGCGGATAACCGATAATCAGACAAACCACCGTCGCTATAAGTGCAAATGCGATGGAGAGTATAAATACGTTGCCGTACTGTGAGAGTTCGCTTAAATTGGAAAGCGAAAAATTACCCTCTGTGTCGGTACAGGCAAAGTAAAGAACAAACATCATAGGTGCCGCAATAAACAGTATTACCCAAACGATATGAGGAACGGCAACTATTTTTTGAAAGAACGAATTTTTTTTCATTCCTCTTCTTCCTCCTCAATGTCGCCGAGATGGTCCATCTCGTCACTGAAAGTGGAATAGTCGCCGAACGTACCCGAATATTCGGACTTTTTCATTACGTGTATTGCTTCGGGTTCGATATCGAGACCGATAACCTCGTCAACTCCGACAAAGTCGGAAGTTTCAAGCATCCATTTAAATCCGCCGACGTCTACGATAATTTCGTAGTAGTCGCCCTTGAAAGTTACAGACGATACTTTTCCCGTGAGCATACCGCAATCACGTCCCACAACGTCAACGTCCTCGGGGCGTACTACAATATCAACAAGTTCACGCTTTGCAAAACCTGCGTCAACGCATTTGAATATATGACCCGAGAATTTAACTTTGTAGTCATCAAGCATCATACCGTCAAGAATATTGGACTCTCCTATAAAGTCGGCAACGAAAGCGTTTTCAGGCTCGTTGTATATGTCAACGGGAGAACCTATCTGCTGAATTTTACCCTCCGACATAACCACAACCGTGTCGGACATGGAAAGTGCCTCTTCTTGGTCGTGAGTGACGTAGATAAACGTTATTTCCATTTGACGCTGAATGCGTTTGAGTTCGTTTTGCATGTCCTTTCGAAGTTTGAGGTCCAACGCTCCGAGAGGTTCGTCAAGAAGTAATACCTTAGGGTGATTTACCAACGCTCTTGCTATGGCAACACGTTGTTGCTGACCGCCCGAAAGAGTTGTAACTCTGCGTCGTTCAAAACCTTTGAGGTTTACCATTGAAAGCATTTCCTGAACTTTCATTTTTATCTCTTCTTCCGGCAGTTTTTTAAGCCTTAAACCGAACGCAATGTTTTCGTAAACGTTCAGATGAGGGAAGAGTGCATACCGCTGAAATACGGTGTTGACCTGACGCTCGTAGGGAGGCAAGTCGTTGATTCTTTTTCCGTCAAAGTATACGTCTCCGCCGTCGGGAGATTCAAATCCGCCGATTATGCGAAGTGTTGTTGTTTTACCGCAACCGGAAGGACCGAGAAAGGTTACGAATTCTTTGTCGTGAATTTCAAGATTGATATGATCGAGAATAGTTTCTCCGTCAAACGATTTTGATATGTCTTTAAGACTTATTATGACGTCCTTTTCCATTACACATAAAAACTCCTTTAAAACAGTGATATTAGCCCCGAAAAAATCGAAGCCGAAATTTTTGATGCATTTACGGAGGGTCAAAAGATTTGTGACGTAAAGCAAAAATCTTTTTTAGCAAACCATTATTGCGAATAATTTTGTTGCAAATCATAATCGGGTATATGTCCGTGTGTATGATTTGCCGTTTGTGTCATAGTGATTTTTTGTGACAAATTTCTCGGTTATTTGCAAAAAATATAAACGACATTTCACATTCTAACACAAAAGTATCACAATTGCAATAGTATTTTGAAAAAATGTTGCAAAAATCACGAAAAATTATTATTATCCGTAAAGATTTGCGTCTGTTTGCCCAAATTTCGAATTATCTCTGCCAAATCTCCGTTTTTCTCTGAAAATCTCTTTAATTCTCCGAATTACTCGATTTTTGCAGAGGTCATAATCCGCCGTATTTATGTCTTTCCCGTTTTGCCCGTATATACGTGTATTTCATCGCTGTATCCGTGTTTGTTACGTATGTAATTTTCCGGTGGCTATATCTTCAACCACTTCCGCCAGATGGGTTATTTGAGACGGCGTGTTGAATAAACCGAAACTTATTCGTACCGCTCCGTCGCTCGGTGTGTGTAGTGCTTTGTGTGCAAGAGGGGAGCAGTGAAATCCCGTTCGAACGCATATTCCGTGTTCTCCGAGTATCTCCCCAACCTCATCCGAAGACCTCCCACGTACCCCAAATAGCCCTGTGGAACCCCTGTGGAGGTCGTAAAAAGTCACGTTTTTGACCCTTGAAAGAGCCGAAATCACCTCGTCAAAAAGACGCTCTTCGTGTGATGCTATATAGTCAAAACCCTTTCTGCGTAAGTATTTCAGCCCTTCTCCGAGTCCAACTATGGCAGGCGTATTTATCGTCCCTGCCTCAAATTTCTCCGGAACGTCATCGCCCATAAAAAATTCCAACGAATTTACTCCGTTTCCACCTTCTACAAGCGTTTGTATATATACGTTTTCGCCGATTAGCATAGCCCCTCCGCCTTGTGTTCCGTACAGTCCTTTGTGGAATGGAATGCAGAGAATATCTATGTTGAATTCTTTCATATCAATCCGAGTATGACCTGCGGATTGTGCGGCATCGCATATAAAAATCAAACCGTTTTCGTGACAATATTTTCCTATTTTTGCTATCGGAAGAGTATATGAGCAGATATTTGATGTATGTAAACAGCAGACTGCTTTTGTATCCTGACGTTTTTTTCTGTCTATGTCGGATATTATTTCCTCATCGGTTTTCATATACGCATCGAACGTATTATATTCAATTTTTCCGTCTTTTTGCATTTTTGCAATCGGTCTCAGAGTTGCGTTATGCTCCATATTGCTTATGAGAATATGACCGCCGTTTCCCATAACACCTTTTATCGCAATGTTTAGAGCATACGTTGTGTTATACGTAAACACGCAATTTTCGGCACGGCAACCGAACATATCCGCAAGCAATTTACGGGTTTCAAATACCGCTTGGGAACTTTTCATGGCAAGGGGATTTGAACCTCGTGACGGATTTCCGCAATAATTTTTCAGACAATCGGCAACCGAAGATATAACGGATGGTGGTTTGGGGAACGTGGTTGCGGCATTATCAAGATAAATAATATTATTTCTCATTGTGTTAGTATGACACGTAAAAACGTGTCACTCCTTTTATTATTAAAATTTGCACCCCGAAGTTAATTTTTCGTTTCACTCCGAGGTGCGGTGAGTTATAAAAATTCTTTTACGGTAATTCCGTCTCGTGCAAGTATCGCCTTGACGTTGGCTTTTTGAGAACAATCGAATTTAACCCCGTAGGCACAGCCCCGTCGTGTTTTTGAAGAATTTATTTTGACAACACCGGACAGAATAGCCGCTGAATTTAGCGACGATTGGGCTTTCATGGCGAGGGTGTTTGTTCCTATATATGCCACGCAGGTCTTTCCGAAAAGGGTATTGGAATATGTAATCATTTCTGTCTCGCCTTTCATTGTATTGAGAAACTTGTCTGTGAAGGCAATGAGACAAATTCCTCGATAACATTTTATGTTAACGCAATATTTTACGTGCGTTAATTTGACGTTTTATGAAGTTGTAAAGCGTCATTTTTTGACGATTTCGGACGTCTTGGTTAAAAGAAGAAATAAATTTGACATATGAAAGCCGAAACCTCTTGATTTTTTTTTTGCGTTATTGTATAATAAAATGAATAAATTTTTGCCGAGCGGTAGCATGGCTATGGCGTGGCGATTGAGTAATATCTCGGAGGTGTCGGTATGGCGACGGAAAGAGTATCAAAAGAAAATTATTATCTTGACATTGCACGGACTGTGGCTGAACGCGGCACATGTATACGTCGCAAGTTCGGTGCGATAATTGTAAAAGATGACGTTATCGTATCTACGGGATACAATGGAGCCCCGAGAGGAAGAAAAAATTGCACTGATATGAATATATGTATGCGTGACAGGTTGGGTATCCCGAGAGGCGAGAGATACGAACTTTGTCGTTCGGTTCATGCAGAGGCAAATGCCATAATTGCCGCACCGAGAGACAGAATGCTCGGAGCGACGCTATATATGGTGTGCGTCAATCCCGATGACGGTACTCTTTACGGGGGAACTTCAAGTTGCATGATGTGCAAAAGAATGATAATAAATGCCGGAATCGATACTGTGGTTGTAAGAGATTCGGACAGTGATTACAGAGTTATAAAGGTATCCGATTGGGTTGAAAATGACGACTCGCTTTCGGGGGTTTTCGGATATTAACTCAGTTATAATTTGATTCAAAAAACAAGGTGGATTTATATTTATGAGCATTGAAGATAAAAAAAGGGACAGGATATACCCGGAACTGATGTCTACGGGTGATTTGGCTGACGTGGCACAAATCGAAAAACTTTGTTTCGGTGTCTCCGCTTGGTCACAAAGCAGTCTTGAACTTTTGACAAAAGAAGGAATCGGAATGGGAATGGTTTGCCGAAAAGACGGAGCGGTTGTGGCATACGGAGGTATGCTGTGTGTGGTTGACGAGGGTCAGATAACCAATATTGCCACTCATCCCGATTACAGAAAAAGAGGGTACGGATCGGCTGTTATACAGTCATTGAAAAAATATGCCAAAAACAACAAACTTGACGTTATAACGCTTGAAGTTCGTGCATCTAATGCCGATGCGATCAAACTATACACGGATAACGGATTTAAAGTTGATGGCAAGAGGCGAGGATTTTACACAAAACCCACAGAAGATGCAGTGCTTATGTCCTGCAAAATAAGATAAGAGGATCTTTCGATGTATATACTTGGAATGGAGTCGTCGTGTGACGAAACAAGTGCCTCCATTATAGAGGCTCACGACGGTGTTTTGGAAATAAAATCAAATATTGTGGCATCACAGATAGAAACACACAGGCTTTACGGCGGTGTTGTTCCCGAAATTGCAAGCCGAGCCCACATCGAGGCGGTTTCATCAATCACAAAAGAGGCTCTTGAAGCGGCGGGTATAGAACTTGGCGAGGTCGGATGTGTGGCTGTGACGACGCATCCCGGTCTTATCGGTGCTTTGCTTGTCGGCGTAAACTTTGCCAAATCGCTTGCTTTTGCAAACAATATTCCGCTTGTGTCCGTAAATCACATTCATGGTCACATATCTGCGACATATCTTTCGTACAAGGATTTAAAACCACCGTTTTTGGCTTTGGTTGTATCCGGTGGACATACATCAATTTACGTATGTGACGATTACAACTCGTTTCGTGAAATCGGTGGAACACGTGACGATGCAGCAGGAGAGGCGTTTGACAAGATAGGACGTGTTATCGGCATGCCGTATCCCGGAGGCGCCGCACTTGATAAACTTGCATATCAGGGAGACAAGCACGCAGTTAAATTGCCGTCCCCGGCATTGCGTGACAGCATAGATTTCTCTTTCAGCGGAATTAAAACAGCGACTTTGAATTACATAAATTCGGCACAACAGAAAGGTGAGGAGTTAAACGTGGCTGATCTCGCCGCATCTTATACGGAGAAAATAGTTGATGCGATAGTGCATCAGACATCGGATGCGTTACGTCAAACGGGGCTTAAAACTCTCGTTATGGCAGGCGGTGTTGCCGCAAATTCGCATCTCCGTGCTTCAATGCAAGAGGCTTGCGATGAGTTGGGCGTAAGATTTGCGGTTCCTCCGCTGTCTCTTTGCGGTGATAACGGAGCGATGATTGCATCGTCCGGATATTTCGAATATCTTAAAGGACATTTTGCGGATGCGTATACAAATGCGTCTGCGTGCGATTGATTTTTAATTTTACACAAATTTTAAACTGTTCGTAAAATATTTTATCGAACAAAAGTTTTCCACTGCCTTTTCCACAAACTGTGGAAAAGTGGTCTGAAAAATGGGAATTTTGAGTTAATTTCTAAAAAAAACGACAAAAAACGCCTTTGTACTCACGAATATTTTCGATTTTGTGGGCTTTTGCGGGTGTTTGGGGTATTGGCTGTGGAAAACTTTTTTGCGAAAAACACAAGGTTTACGAAAAATTTAATTTTGAAAAAATAATAGATTTGTCAAGATGTAAATTTGCACAAATTTTGCGGCTTTACAAATTTTTGAATAATTGCATTTGAGGTTGGCTATTGGGAAATCAAAGTAAACGGTAGGAGATTTATTTACAATGAATGATAATATTGAAAACAACGACGTGTTGTCAAAAAACGATGACGGGTTTAAACCTAATATTTCCAATGCCGTTATAAGACGTTTGCCGAGATATTACAGATATTTGCGTGAACTTATAACAAAGGGAAAGATGAGAATAAGCTCGGGCGAACTTGCCACGATGATGGACGTGACCGCATCGCAGATAAGGCAGGATCTTAATTGTTTCGGAGGATTTGGTCAGCACGGATACGGTTATAACGTAAATTACCTTTTTGCGAAAATAAGCGAAATACTCGGAGTTGGTGCAGGATTTCGTGCGGTGATAATCGGTGCGGGAGACCTTGGAAGAGCTCTTGTTCATTTGTCGATGTTTGAAAAAAGGGGCGTCGATATCGTGGGTATGTTTGACTCGGGTGAGGGACTTGTCGGTCAGAGCGTTGCGGGGGTTCGTGTTTACGATCTTGACGATCTCGAAAAATTTTGCGATGAAAACATTGTTGACATAGCGGTTCTGACTCTTCCGAAAGACCAAATAAAGCCCGTATCTGACAGGCTTGTTGCTTGCGGAGTTAAAGGGCTTTGGAATTTTATGGGTGTTGAACTCGAATATGAAGACAGTGACGTTGTTATTGAGAACGTTCACTTGGGAGATTCGCTGATGACCCTTAATTACGAAATATGCCGTAGACTTGAAAAGAGTTCCGAAGGCACGGATAAATAATTGTTATATCGGAGAAAATATGAATTTTAAAATAAATTACGGCACAGACGTGGGAGTGTTTCCAACGTCGTGTGCTGAACACGTAAAGCGTGCCACTGTAATGGATTTACGTGTGTTATGGTTTATATGTGCCGAACACGGCGATATAGATACGGACAGACTGTGTACTCTTGCGGGGGCTTCGGAGAGTGAAGTTTTGTCTTCTGTTTCGTACTGGCACGGTGCGGGTGTAATTGATACATGTGAAGAAAAAGCCGTTAAATCGACACCATTGTCGGAGAAGAGCGTTACGGTTACAAATGAAAAGTCCGAAAAGGTTATGAGGACCGACGAATTGCCTATATACACAACGGATGAACTGTCGAATTTGCTTGAACAAAACCTTGCCTATGAATCATACATATCCGAATGCCAGAAAATAATGGGCAAAATGTTTAACGTACATGAAGTGAACGTATTGGTTGGTCTTATAGATTATTTGAATCTTGATTTTGAATACGTTATGATATTGCTTACCTACTGTATATCTCACGGAAAGAAAACGTTGCATTACGTTGAAAAAACGGCGTTCAACCTTTACAATGACGGTATAACAAGTGCGGACGCATTAACAGCCGAATTGAAACGCAGAGAAGAGTTTGCATCTGTTGAGGGCAATATACGCAAGTTATTCGGAATGGGTCAAAGGACGTTGACGACAAAGGAGAAGCGTATCATATCATCCTGGGTAAACGATATGGGCTTTTCTATGGAGATGATAGAAAAAGCGTATGAAGTTACGGCGGATGCAACCGGGAACGCTTCGATACCGTATACGAACAGTGTACTTGAAAGATGGAACTCCGATGGGATTAAAACAATTGCCGGAGTGGAAGAATCCGAGCAAAAGCATAAAGCGTTAAAGCAGGGAAAGAAAAAGCCTGCGGATGGCGGAAAAGCGGAGGCATCAAAGTCTTCAAGTTTTAATACGGATGAATTTTTCAAAGCCGCAGTTCGCAGAAGTCTCGGAGGAGATAAAAAATGAGTTTTAACAGAGAAAACTACAAGAGAATAAAGGAAGAATATTCCGGAAAATATCTCAGAGCAAGAGAAGCGTCGAATCTTCGTCGTATGCAAATACACGAGGAAATTCCGGAAGTTGCGGAAATTGACAGACAACTCGCAGACGTGGGAATTGAAATATTCGAGGCATCCGTAAGCGGTCGTATGGATAAAATAGACGCCATAAGAGAAAAAAACGGTGAACTTTTGAAGAAGAGGGGACTGGCACTCACCGCCTTCGGATATCCTTCCGATTATACGGAAATAAAATATGAGTGTCCTATTTGTTCCGATACGGGTGCGGTGGACAATCGAATGTGCTTATGCATGAGAAAAAAGCTTGTTGATGCCGGGATAGAATCATCGGGAATGGCAGACCTTATTCGTAGCCAGACGTTTGACAATTTTTCACTTGAATATTACAAACAAAGCAAGGAAATTTATTCTATAATGAGCACGATATACAATGCACTTTTGAGATATGCCGAAGAGTTTACAGATGATACCGTCGGAAATATTGCTATGTTTGGAGGAACGGGACTCGGAAAAACTCATCTTTCAAGTGCCGTTGCCGGAAGAGTTATCGAAAGAGGATACGACGTTTATTATGCAAGTGCATTGTCAATGTTTGCCGATTTTGAGATGAGAAAATTCGGAAACAGTGCATCGATTTCGGCTGACGGTAACATCGCAAGATATTTCGACTGTGATTTGCTTATTATAGACGACCTTGGAACGGAAGTTACCAATCAGTTTACCACATCGTGTCTTTACGACGTCATAAATTCGAGACTTAATAACAGAAAGCCCGTTATTATCAGTACGAACCTTACGCAAGAAGAGTTCAGACGCAAATATTGGGACAGAATTACAAGCAGAGTTTTGGGAGAATATGCTGTATATCCTTTCTGCGGTGTGGACGTGAGAGCCCAAAAATTAAACGGATAAAATAAAAACCCTGTGGCAGGTGTCGGAAAATCGTACACCCGTCGCAGGGTTCTTATTTTTTTTGAATAAATTAAGAAAATTTGTAAAAGATATTATAAAAGAAAATCGGAGGCAAATATGCAAAAGATAAAAACACGAGAGACGGAAATGCTTGAAAAAATATATAAAAATATGAAGATGGGATCAGATTCCATGATAAACGTTATGCCTGCCGTAGATGACAGCGAATTTAAAAGCCTTATGACAGAGCAACTTGACGGATATGAAAAATATGCCGGTATGGCACGGTCGAAACTTATTGAAATAGGCGGAGAGGCAAAAGAAGAAAACGTTATGACAAAAACGTGGGCGAGCATAGGTATGAAGATGAACACAATGATAGATTCTACCAAAAGTCATATCGCAGATATGATAATAGAGGGTTCGACCATGGGTATGACAGACACAATAAAAATTCTTCGAGATTATGAAAATACGGACGTGTCGGAGTTTTCGCTGAAACTCGCAAAAGACATTATAAAATTTGAAGAAAAAAACATAGAAATTATGAAAAAACATTTATAAAAAAACGTGTCACCTGACCCAAAAAGCAACGTTAATTGAAGTTGTGTCGGGAGACACGTAAATTTATTCGTTTTCAGATGACTTGAAACCGTCAAGGATAACGGTGTTTATTTCATCGTCGCCAAATTCATCACGACTTTTTTGTTTGGCTTTTTTCTGGGCTTCAATCTCATTTGTTCGTTTTTCGTATTCGCCTTTGAGATCTTTTATCTGAGCCGTCATATTGCGAATATATTCCACGGAGCGTGAGATTTTATCGGAAAGTTCTTTTTCGTGAGGATTATTTTCGGCACTGAGTTTTTTATACGTGAGTTTTCCGAGTTTTAACAGTTCGCTTTCTCTGTCGGAAGTCACTTTTGCTATTTTCAATTTAAGTGTTGCGAGATCTGCGATCTCCTCGGTTTTTTTGCTTGCTATATTTGCAAATTCGCCTATTTTTCTTTTTATGTTTTTGGGAGTCATAACGACGCTCCTTTCAACTGTCTTTTTTTCTTTGAACATACACATTATATAATTATTTGTTCAAAAAGTCAAGGACGTATCGGCGACGTGTATGAAAATAATTTATTTGCAAAAAATAAATATCGAAGGGCTTTTTTGATTATCGAGCAATTAACGTGTCGGAGGAAATTGTATTATGAATATGGACAGAGAAGTTTATAAAAAATATGCGGATGCACATGCACCCTCGTCTCCAATATTGAAAAACTGCCTCTTGGCTTTTTTATCGGGAGGATTTATATGCGGTGTGGGTCAGTGTCTTATATGGCTTTACACATATTTGGGATTCGAAAATAAAATTTCGACGTCATTCGCATCTGTGACGATTGTTTTTATATCGGTTGTACTGACGTCATTCGGTCTTTTTGAAAAAATAGCCAAGCACACGGGTGCGGGAACTCTTGTGCCGATATCGGGGTTTGCAAATTCGGTGGCGTCAAGTGCGATTGACAGCCGTTCGGAAGGATTTGTCCTTGGTGTGGGGGCGAAAATATTTACCGTCGCCGGACCTGTACTTTTATACGGAGTTCTTGCCGGAACCGTGTGGGGAATAATTTATTATATTACGTGTATGTTTTAAGATGTTATCCGATAACGGACGTGGCGACTTTCGCAATGGTTTCGGCGTCTGATGATATAATGAGCAGGCAATAATTTCCGACGGTAATGACAATGGCATTTTCTATATAATGTGAATATTCGTCGTTTGGACGAGAATTTTTGAGCGTGTCGATTCTACGTAAAAGCATTTTCGACGTGTCTATGACGGAAGCGTTACTCTCACAGCAGAAAACCGCAAATTCGCAGGGGCATATTTTGCTTGAAATGAAAATCGAATATTCAACCCATTCGTCTGATTCGGGTGGTGTCGTGCCGTTACCGTAAAGCGATGCCAGCAAGGACGGTGGCATATATTCCGAGTCTCCCGAAATTGCACGGGAACAGTATCGTCTGCCGACCGGCAAGTTTATTTCGGACGAAATTATTTTATCAAGTATTTCCGACGTGTCGGATGTTTGTTTTTGGCAGGACGCAAGAACGGACATACAGACACAAACGAGTATAAGAAACGAGAAATTTTTCAGTTGCATTTTATTTGACTAAGTCTCCTTTGTTTACAATATATGAGATGGAGTTGCATAAAATGCAATACGGTCGCCGTTCGGAAAAAATTCGATACGGCGACCGCTTTTGATATTATTTATGATATTTTGTTCCTTTTATGATATTCATACTGCGGTACACGCTTTCAAGTAATATAACACGCATAAGTTGGTGAGGGAACGTTTGCATTGACACGGACAGGCGGAGATTCGCAGAATTTTTAACTTCGTCCGACAAGCCGTGAGAAGAACCGATGACAAAACAGATTTCATTTGACGCACTGAATGCGGTATCAATTTTTTTGGCAAGATCTTCCGATGAAAACTGTTTTCCCTCAACGCACAGCACTATTTTATACATTCGGTCGCTCATATGTGACAGAATATTTTTGCCTTCTTCTTCAAGTGCTTTTCGTATGTCGCCGTCCGACGGGTCGGTGGGAAGTTTGGATTCTTTCAGATTCACGTTTTCGATTTTACAAAATCCCGAAAGCCTTTTTTCATATTCCGATACCGCATCACACAAATATTTTTCTTTAAGTGTGCCGACGGTTATAAATTTTACGGTTGCCATATCATACCTCTTTTCTGCACCATAGTTTATAAAACTCGTCTGACGTCGGAATTGATCTTTCGACATCATCTCCGACGAGCCACACGGGTTCGGTTTGTGATGCAACACGGAGATTTACTTCGTATCCTCCGATTGACGACAGGGTTTCATTATATGCGATTTCGGGGGTGTTATTTTCTTCCGACAGATGTGCCAGAAGAATATTTTTTGTGCCGTTTTCACACAAAAAGGCAGATAGTTCCGCACATTCACGATTTGAAAGGTGACCGTATTTTGAAGATATTCTTTCTTTCAGTTCGTAAGGATATGGACCGAACAGCAACATTTCGGAGTCATGGTTGGATTCAAGTACGACAGATGAGCAACCGTAAAGGTTGTTTTTTACAATGTCGGTTACGTGACCGACGTCGGTTGCATATGCGATTTTTTCATCTCCGCATTCTATTCGGTATCCGACTGATGCACGGCTGTCGTGAGGCGTGGGGAACGCCCGGACTTTGACTTCGCCGATATTAACCGAAAAATCGGTTTTTTCGTGTATGTACAAGCAAGAGCAGAGTGCCTCGTCGCAAAGCCCCTCGAATTTTTTTGCGGAATTCAGCATTATATGTATCGGTATTTGATATTTGTGGGACAGTGTTTGTAATGCCGATACGTGGTCTGTATGCTCGTGCGTTATAAAAATTGCGTCAAGATCACTTGGAGACACGCCTATTTCTTTCAATGCAAGACAGAGCGATCTTGCACTTTTTCCTGCGTCAATCAAGATTTTTTTGTTGTTTATTTCGATATAGGTTGAGTTGCCTTTTGAACCGGAATACAGGCAACATATTTTGCAATTAGCCATTATTTACTCCGTATTATTTGATTATCTTTTCGATTAGTCCGTCAAGGAAGAACAAATACAGAAAATCCGCCATAAAAGTAATAATAAGGGGGAAGATGACGAATATCATCCAACGGGATTTCTCGGCGTGAAGTTTACCTTTCTCGATATAATCGTTCTTACGCTCCATGCTCCACGTATCGGGCAGGTCGTCAACTGACACGCTTTTTCGTGTGAACGCATAATTGTAGCATATATAAGTTATCGAAAAAACGGCGAGAAATACCATATATGCTCCCGTTACTATATATGCAAGCACGGGAATTGACGATTCTGTTGCACC
Source organism: uncultured Clostridium sp. (assembly GCA_964526505.1). Taxonomy (GTDB): domain Bacteria; phylum Bacillota; class Clostridia; order Oscillospirales; family CAG-272; genus SVTX01. Next base: position 17,581 of record CAZGJC010000014.1, on the reverse strand, counting down.
GAAGTACACAGCCATAAATATTACGGAGAGAGCAATGATAAATATCATTTCACGTCTTGCCCTTTTGGAGGGGCGTTTATTGTCTTCGCTGCCGATAACAGGTGTTTTTCTGTTTTTTATCATTTTTATTTTACCTTTTATGCAAAGCGTATGGCACCGAGCGGACGTGTTTTCAAGACAAGACAGGCACCTGTGCCAAAACATGCATCCATAACTTGTCGATACGCCTCGGTGTCTTCACGTCGTACAAACGCTTGAATTGTACCGGCAAATCCGCCACCGTGTACACGCCAAGCGGCATCTTTATCCGCAAGCGTCATCTCGGACAGGCAAAGTGCAAGGGAAAGCCCCTGTTCTTTGACGTTCTTTGTGGTGTAAACATTTTGAAGATAGCAATATGACGATATCCCGGATTTTTTGACGTTTTCGAAAAAAGTTTTTACGTCGCCCGACGCAAGAGCTTCTTTTTGTTTTTCTACTCGTTTGTTTTCTTCGAAAAAGTGCAAGGCACGCAATATTGCTCGGTCACCGACTTTTTCTCTGAGCGACGTAACGTTGGCGATAACGTCTTCTTCGCCTACGTCTCTGAGATATTGCATTGAAAATTGTCGAGAAACGCTATGCATTTCGGAGGGAACCGATGAATAATCTTCCGTAAGGTCGGCGTGGTTTCCACCCGTATTGACGATACAAAGGTTATATCCGTGTTCCGACATATCGAAGTTTATCGGTTCGATTACGGGTGTAGATGGGTCTTTGAAATCTATTGCCACAATTCCGCCGACTGCACAGGCAACTTGATCCATCAGTCCGCAAGGTTTGCCGAAAAAGACGTTTTCCGCATAGCGTGAAATTTTGGCGATTTCCACGTTGTCTATTTTTCCGCTGTTATACATATGATTTATTATAGTGCCAATCATATTTTCAAATGCAGCAGACGACGAAAGTCCCGACCCACCCGGAACGCAAGACGATACGTAAGCACTAAATCCGCCTGTGACGTAACCGTTTGAAGAGAGTCCGCAACACACGCCGGCAATAATAGATTCGGAAGTTCCGAACATATTTTCGTCGGGAGAGGTATACTTTGATATATCTGTAACGTACGTTCCGAAACCGTCGCTTTTTACAGTTACGGTTGTATCATCGGTTTTGCAAGCAACCGCAATAACGTCGATACTTACGGATGATGCGATAACGCAACCCCTGTTGTGATCGGTGTGATTTCCCGAAAGTTCGCTTCTTCCCGGAACTGAAAAAATTTCAATATTATCGCAATCTCCGAAAGTTTTCTCAAACTCGGACAAGGCAGAGACGTATCTCTGCCTTTGAGGATTGATATTTTCTTGTCCGTAAAGATTCGATATCAGCAAATCAAATTCACCGTGATTTATCTTTTCTTTAAGTTCTTTGCAATTCATAATTTTTCTATTAAAGGTTCTTGATTCTGTTAAGGCAGTCTTCGCAAATTCGTTTGCCGCAGAAATAAATTATTTTGTCGGCATTGTTGCAAAATGTACAAGATGGTTGGTATTTTTGAAGGATTATTCTGTTATCCTCCGTGAAAATTTCAAGAGAATCTTTTTCTCCGATGTCCATTGTTTGTCTGATGCTGATAGGGAGAACTATTCGCCCGAGTTCGTCTACTTTTCTTACTACGCCTGTCGATTTCATTTTGTATTTTCCTTTCGAATTTTTTGCGGTTTTTGCTGTTGGTGTCATTTTAGCACGAATAAAACTCCCTGTCAATAGTAAAAAATGGGAATTTATGTATTGTTCACAAATGAATTGTAATTTTTTGGGAATATAAAATGCTTTGCGACGATGGCTGTCGTAATGCGTCGAATTTTGAAATTTGAGGTACAAAGGTTTAAAAAAGAGCGGTAATGGGAAGAATGATTGTAGTCACGCTATTGACAAATTTTTCTGTATGGTGTATAATATTCAGAGAATTTGGCAGTATGAGAACGGAGCAAAATTTTCCACTCTCCGTTTTATATATTTATAAATCATATATTCGACAGAACGCAATAATTGCTTCCCATTTTACTCTTGCGGAACGAAGGCGAGAGAGGTTGAGAAGCCTTGTTCTTTTGCTCATTTTATGTTTTACACTATTTGATTTGCGTTCGTCGGTTACAGCATTAAGAAAGGCAGGTATTAAATGGCAAAAAATCAAAACGAAAACAGTAACGTAAAGGTGACGGAAGAAAGCACAACCGGTACAAGGCAGAAAAAGAAACAGAGCACGTCAAAAAATCCGGCACGATCTAAATCGACCGATACGGCAAAAAAAAGCGAGCCAAACAAAAAGGGAGCAACATCAAAGAGCAACTCCGCAAAAACGGCACGTGGCGGCAATTCCTCAAAGAAGAGTACCGGTAAGAATACCGCTACGCACGGAAAACAGAGCGGTGATAGCACGTCGGTCGCACGCAGTGCCGTATCTCAAAGCGGTGGTGTACGCAATACAATGTCGGCGGATGAGTGGATGGAGCAGTATTTTGCTTCCGATAGAGACACCGCATCCGATGATTTTAAAATAGTGGCGGAAAATACGAAAAATACGGCAGACAAAACGAGCGAAAGAAAATCACGTCAATCCGGCAAAAAGCAAAACAAGACGCAACAGTCAAAAGATGTGGTGGCACTTGCCAAGAATACCCAAACGCAGAAATCGACAAAAGGCACAAGAGGGTCTATACGCACAACGGATGGCGGTGCAGACGGCAAAATAAAAATTATTCCTCTGGGCGGTCTTGAAGAAATAGGCAAAAATATGACCGTTGTCGAATATGGTGACGATATTATAATCATCGACTGCGGTCTTGGCTTTCCGGACGATGATATGCCGGGTATTGACCTTGTAATTCCGGATACGACTTATTTGGAAGAAAACAAAGAAAAGATAAGAGGAATTGTACTTACGCACGGTCACGAGGACCACATAGGTGCGATACCGTACGTTCTTCGCAACATAAATCCTCCTATATACGGAACCAAACTTACGCTCGGTATAGTTAAAAATAAATTAAAGGAAGTAACCCTTCCGTATAAGCCGAAACTTCATTGCGTATCTGCCGGTCAGACGGTTAAACTCGGAGGACTTTCGGTTGAGTTTATTCACGTAAACCACTCGATAGCCGACGCTTGTGCATTGGCTATACGCACGCCTCTCGGTATAATTTTACATTCGGGCGACTTTAAACTTGACTTGTCGCCTATTGACGGTGAAATTATGGACATTACACGCTTCGGAGAACTCGGAAAAGAGGGCGTCTTGCTTCTTATGTGTGAATCCACAAATGCGGAGCGAACGGGATTTACGCCGTCTGAAAAAAAGGTCGGAGCGTCGCTTGAATACATTTTCACGGTGCAAAAAGAAAAGAGAATAGTAATATCCACGTTCTCTTCCAACGTTCACAGAGTACAGCAAATAATCGACGTTGCGGCAAGACACGGACGCAAGGTTGCAATTACGGGAAGAAGTATGCTTAATATCGTAGGTGCGGCGGTTGAACTCGGATATATGAACGTACCCGAGGGTGTGCTTATTGATATTGCGGAAATAAGAAAATACAGTCCTCACGAGGTTACTTTGGTGACCACGGGAAGCCAGGGCGAACCTATGAGTGCATTGTACCGTATGGCTTTCGGAGAACACAGAGAAGTACGACTCGGTGCGGGTGACGTTGTGGTGCTTTCATCATCACCGATACCCGGCAACGAAAAACTTATCGGAAGAATAGTCAATGAACTTTGCAAACTTGGTGTTGAAGTTATACGTGACGCATCTGTTGAGGTACATGTGTCGGGTCACGCTTGTCAGGAAGAAATAAAGTTGCTTCATGCACTTACCAAACCCAAGTACTTTATGCCCGTACACGGAGAGTATAAGCATATGTCCGCAAACAGAGATCTCGCAACGTATATGGGAATGAATCCCCAAAACATATTCATATCCGATATAGGTCGTGTTCTTGAAATAGACAAAAACGGTGCGAGATTTAACGGAGCGGTAACCGCAGGAAAAGTCCTCATCGACGGATACGGTGTGGGAGACGTAGGAAATATCGTACTCAGAGACAGAATACTTCTTTCGCAGGACGGTGTTATCATAATTGTGGCAACCGTAAGTTCCGATGGCGGATATATTATGTCCGGTCCGGATATTGTCACAAGAGGATTTGTGTACGTCAGAGAATCCGAGGACTTGATGGAAGAGATGAGAGGCATTGCACAAAAATCAATGTCGTCGTGTCTTGACGGAAAGCATAACGACTGGTTCCGTATTAAGACAAAGGTTAAAGACGATATGGCTAAGTTCATATTCTCAAAAACGAAACGCAAGCCGATGATTATTCCGATGATTATGAACGTGTGAAAAAATTTTCGCAGTGTTCATAAACCATTCAATCTTTCGTCACTCTGTGAGAGTATAATAGAAAATCATCTGTGAGGATTTACTGTGTAAATTCTTGAAAAAAACTTAAAGGCAGGAACCTAAAAAATGGGAAAAGGCAACAGAAACAAACTTCAAAGAGCACAGGAAATAAGCGAGTTTGACGCTTTGACACGCACGGAGAAGGAAAAAAGAAAGAACGATACGAAGAAGGGAAAGGTAATTTCCGCCATATGTATAATACTTGTTGCGGTTATACTTCTTATACTTGTATGCACGGCACTCAGTTATGCCGGCGTATTTTCGAGAATGACCACCATTCTTAAACTCGATGATGGACATTACAAGATAAACAAGGCAATGATGAACTTCTTCTTTAACGAGCAGATTATGAACTGGTACAGTTCTTACGGTTCATATGCTTCATATTTCGGTTTGGATTTCAGCAAGGATTTGAGGTCGCAGAACTACTCGTCTGATATGACGTGGTATGCGTACTTCCTCGGACAGACCAAGTCGCAAGTTCAACTCTATCTTGCTTATGCGAATGCCGCATATGAAAGAGGACTCACTCTTGATGACGACGATTGGAGCGAAATCGACGCAGTTATTGAAAATCTTGAAGAATATATGGACGGTTACGGTCTCAATTACACCAATTTTTACGGTGAAGGCGTAGGACGTGGCGACGTAAAAGACTGTTATGAAATTATTTACCTTGCAAACAAATATTCGGAAGTTGTAACTGACGAATACAAGGCAGAACTCGAAAAAGACGATTCTTCGGTAAAACTTTATCCCGAAGATCACAAGGAAGATTTCTATTCCGCAGACATTCTCAAATATGAGATCAAGGTTGAGTCAAAGGGACTTACCGATGCGGAATATGACAACAAGGTTGCTTCCGCACTTGAAAGAGCGAAGAAACTTGCGGCTGCAACGACAACGGAAGAATTTTTCGAACTTATCAAGGTTGACCTTGAATTTATAAAACTTGAAGAGTCCACAACGGAGGACGACGGTCCCACAGACGGTACCGAGTCGTCAACAGAGAATACAACCGAGGAAACTTCCGAAGTTACTATCGAAGATTACAAAGAAAACATAGAATACACGACCGACGGCGATAAACTTGAAGATTGGTTGTTCGGTATTGAAGACAGCACATCCGAAGAGACCGGCACGGTTGAGCCTGCAAAGAAGAACGATACAATGTACGACGAGGCTACCGAAACTTACACGGAAAAGACAACAGAGTCTTCAAGTGAAAAGACGGAATACAAGAGATATACCGTAACTGCGTACTGTGTATACGAAGAAATGCATCTCAACACTGATCTTACAAGAAATCTCGGATACATCGTATCCACCGATAAAGCAACGGTTGAAAAGATACTTGCAGACTTTAAGGCAGGAACACTCAGTGCAGAAGCACTTGACTTGCTCGGTGAGAAAGCGGCAAACGGACTTGCATCCGACTCGGAGATTCAAATCGGACACTCGGCACCCAAACAGGTTGCTCCCGGATATTTCAGGGATACGGACAGCACGTTCGGTGCTATTGATGACTGGCTTGAAGAGGAAGGACGAAAACCCGGTGATACGTCTGATGTGTTCACGCTGAAACCGTCATCATCGTCGGGAACAACTTATTACGCACTTTGTTATTTTGAAAGTGAAGATAAAGAAGTTTGGTATGTAAATGCCACATCGGGAGTTATCAATGATATGTTTGAAGAATGGTATCAGGGTGATGACGGCAACGGAGGATATCTCGCAGAACACGCTGTTACTTTCAACGAGAGAGAAGCGAACGATTTGCACCAGACAACCGTTCCTTATATGCTCCAATATCTTTCTTCATTGACTACAACGTCGTGATTTAATTGAAAATAATATGGGGTTGACGCACAAGATGTTTCAACCCCATAAAATTCTATGTCACGGAACACTTATTCGTCATAAAATTATAAAGACGTGAATACGTATGCCGTTTTGCATACGAATATTACTAAAACGGAGATTTTACTATGGTATTGAATGAAAAACAGACAACCGTTGCATACAGATGCCCATCCTGTGGTGCCGGTGTAATGAGTCCTGTGGGGATTTTTGCTCTGTCGGGAGATATGATTAAACTCAAATGCACTTGTAAAAAGAGCGAATTGTCTATTATCCGCAGGAAAGAGGATGATACGGTAAGGCTTACCGTGCCTTGTATTTTTTGCGATAAACCTCACGTGTTCACAATCAATTCGTCACTGTTTTTCTCAAAGGACATTTTTCTCCTTCCTTGCCCATATTCGGATATAAACATAGGATTTGTCGGAGAAGAGAATCTTGTGAAGGCGGAACTTGCGAGAACGGAACTCGAACTGCTTGATATGCTCGAAAAAAACGGCGTCGAAGATTTTCATTCGTTGCACGGAAACGATGACGTTATAACCGATTCACAGCTCTCCGATATCGTGACTTTTGTGATTCGTGACCTTGATGCGGAAGGCAAAATATTTTGCAGTTGCCATCCGAACGGCAGAGAACCTTTGCCTGACGGCGTTGATGAGAGAGAAGATTGCACGTATGACGTCGAATTTACAGACGATGGCATAAAGGTTACGTGTACGGAATGTAAGGACAGTCTTGTTATTCCCACGGATTCATTGCTTACCGCACACGCATTTCTCAATTCCGACAAACTTATTCTGGAAAAAAACCAATAATATTTTTTATGATAACGTCATCTTGAAAGTTTAGGCTTTTGAGATGGCGTGTTTTTTTGACATTTTTTCACGCAATCGGGAATTTTGCATAATATGGTAGTGAGGACGGAAAACGACACCGTTCGTTACGATATTACTTTTTTCAAGGAGGTTCTCTTATGAACAACTGTCTCTGTGGAATTCTCAACGATAATTGGATTTGGATACTCATTATCGCACTTCTTATTTTCTGCTGTTGCGGAAATTGATTTGACATCGTGGAAAATAGTTTATCCTCCGCCGAAAGGCGGGGGATTTTCCGTTTATAAAGAGATGAAAAAAATTCTCAAAACCTATTGAGAATTTTCGGAAAATATTATATAATATATCGTAGGAACATTAAAATAAAGATTTATCGCAAACCGAAAGGAAAATTCAGATGTCTCAATCCGAAAGAATGAAAAAAATAAGGAATTTTTCTATAATCGCACATATAGACCATGGAAAATCTACGCTTGCAGACAGAATATTGGAGGCAACGTCCGCTGTATCAAAGCGTGAAATGGAAGAGCAAGTGCTTGATAATATGGATCTCGAAAGAGAGAGAGGAATTACAATCAAGGCACGTGCCGTAAAACTTGACTATAACGCTCCCGACGGAGAAACTTACGTGTTCAATCTCATAGATACACCCGGTCACGTTGACTTTAACTATGAGGTGTCTCGCTCACTTAACGCTTGCGACGGTGCGTTACTTGTTGTTGACGCCACGCAGGGAATAGAAGCTCAAACTCTTGCCAATGCGTATTTGGCGGTTGATGCGGGACTTGAAATAATTCCGGTTATAAACAAAATAGATTTGCCGTCTGCCGATATTGATCGTGTCCGTGAAGAGATAGAAGACGAAATCGGAATACCTGCACAGGACTGTCCTGCCGTTTCCGCAAAAACCGGATTGAATATTCAAGACGTACTTGACGCAGTTGTAAGCGGCGTCCCGGCTCCTACCGGTGACGAAAATGCACCGCTGAAAGCGTTGATTTTCGACTCGTATTATGACAGTTATCTCGGCGTTGTCGTAAATATAAGGGTGTTCGACGGTTCGGTGAGAGCCGGGGATAAAATCAAACTTATGAGTACGGGCAGAGAATTTGAAATAGTAGAAGTCGGTACTATGGAAACGTTCGGTCTTTGCAAATGTGACGTGCTTTATGCCGGAGAAGTAGGATATATCACCGCATCCATAAAGAGCGTAGGCGACACAAGAGTGGGTGACACGGTAACGCTTGCCGACAATCCCGCAAGTGAGGCAATGCCCGGATTTAAGGCGGTACAACCTATGGTATTTGCCGGAATATATCCTGCGGACGGAGCAAGATATCCTGACTTGCGAGATGCCCTTGAAAAACTTCAACTTAACGATGCGGCACTGACGTTTGAGCCCGAAACCAGTGCGGCACTCGGATTTGGTTTCCGTTGCGGATTTTTGGGACTGCTCCATATGGAGATAATTGAAGAAAGACTTGAAAGGGAATTTAATCTCGATATTATTACCACGGCTCCCGGAGTTGTTTATGAAGTTAAACTTCGCACGGGTGAGACTGTGATGATAGAAAATCCGTCCAACTATCCTACCGCAGACGAGATAGAAGAGGCGAGAGAACCCATTGTTAACGCCAATATAATTACGCCGACGGAATACGTAGGTGGTCTTATGGATTTGTGTCAGGATCGAAGAGGGGTATTTATCGATATGAAATATCTTGATTCGACCCGTGTGGAACTTCACTATGAATTGCCTCTTAACGAGATAATTTACGACTTTTTCGATGCACTCAAAAGCCGTTCCAGAGGATATGCGTCACTTGACTATGAACTTAAAGATTACAAGGCTTCAAAACTTGTAAAACTTGATTTTATGCTCAACGGAGATCAGGTTGACGCTTTGTCGTTTATAGTTCATGAAGAAAAGGCGTATGGAAGAGCAAGAAAAATTGCCGAGAAATTGAAGGAGAATATACCGAGACAGTTGTTTGAGGTTCCGATTCAGGCGGCCATCGGCTCACGCATTATCGCAAGAGAAACGGTCAAGGCTATGAGAAAAGACGTTCTTGCAAAATGCTATGGCGGTGACATAACACGTAAGAAGAAACTTCTTGAAAAGCAAAAAGAGGGAAAGAAAAAGATGCGTCAGTTGGGATCTGTTCAAGTTACGCCCGAGGCGTTTATGGCTGTGCTTAAACTCGGTGATGACGACTGATAATTTAGGAATTTACGTCCATATCCCTTTCTGTGCTTCAAAATGTTATTATTGCGATTTTTGCTCAAAATGCGGTCAAACTCCCGAAATTATGCGTTCATATACGGATGCACTTTGCAATGAGATTGAGTGTTTTGCACGAGAGAGGACAAATATACCTTATGCCGACACCGTTTATTTAGGAGGCGGAACACCGAGTCTTTTGCCTGTTGATTGTATTGACAAAATTCTTTCGTCTTTACACAAAAATTTTGTCGTTGCACGTGGTGCGGAAATAACAATTGAGGCAAATCCGAAAACGGCAGGGAAAGAAAAACTTTACGATTTGAAGAGTCTGGGAATAAACAGGATCAGCGTGGGTATGCAATCCGCTTGCGACGGTGAACTTAAAGCACTCGGAAGAATACACACGTTATCCGATTTCGTTACCTTTTACAAAAACATGCGAGACGTGGGATTTGATAACGTATCGGTAGACCTTATGTACGGTATTCCGAATCAGACAAAAGAGAGTTTTGATTATTCTCTTGGCAAGGTAATTGAACTTTCTCCCGAACACGTCTCATCTTACTGCCTGAAAATCGAAGAGGGAACAAAGTTTTTTGCATGGCGTGAAAAACTCAAACTGCCTGACGATGACGCAACGTCGGATATGTACGAGCTTATGTGCAGGCGACTGGGCGAACATTTGTATTCAAAGTACGAAATAAGTAATTTTGCAAGAAACGGTAAAAATTCAAGACATAATACGAAATACTGGACATATGATGATTATATAGGCTTCGGTGCGGGGGCGTATTCCTTTGTCGGTGGCGTCAGATTTTCAAATTCAAGAAATATTGACGGATATATTTTAAACGGTGGCGTCGGCATGCGTGAAAACACGGAGCATATATCTCACAGAGAATCGGAGAACGAGTACGTAATGCTACGTATGAGGCTTTCCGACGGTGTGGACTATGATGAGTACAGGAAAATAATCGGTGGCGATTTTTTGCAGTCTTTCGGCGAAAAATTTAAAAAATTTTCACCCGAATTTGTTACTATAACGTCGCACAACTGTTCTTTTACCGACAAGGGAATGCTTGTAAGTAATTATATTTTGTCGGAAATACTTGAATTTGAATGACTTTTAATGTAAAATGTATATAAAACACTTTATCAAAGTAAAGTTTAAACATATTTTTTACAATACTATTGACAAAAATCAGAAAATATGATATAATATAAACAACAAGAGGTGAGCCGAAGCGGTTACGGTAAGCCGTTAGAACAAACGGCATTTTAAAACTTTACGGCACGTAAAGTTTATGTGATCCGCCTTGTGGCGGAGACCGTTTACACCTAAATAACCCGAAAGGAGATTAATCCAATGAACGAGCAAGATTTTGAAAGTGAGTTTTATACGCTGACAGATGAGGACGGCAACGAAACTGAATTCGAGGTTATCGGAAGTGCGGAGATAAACGGCACAGAATATTTTGCAATGGTTCCATCCGATCAGTCAGCGAGCGATGACGGTATGGTTGAATATGTACTTCTCAAAAAGGAGAAAGACGAAAACGGAGAAGAAATGTTTGTAACTATCGATGACGACGATGAGTTTGACAGCGTTGCAGATTACTTCGACGATTTATTCGATAGTGAAGAGGACTACGATCAATAACGATTGCGTTATAAAATTCCATAAAAAAGGTCATAATTTGGAGAATAATTAGGAAGGATTTTGGAAAACTAATATTAGGCTGAATTTGATTTGGAATGAGAGATTTGAACGGTCTGTTCAAGTATAATTTAAAAATTAAAAATCCTGCTTAGTTTGTGATATCCGCCAGATTGAGACCCACATCTGATTAAAGGAACTCGAAACAAATTCTCGATGCGGTTTGCAGACCTCCCCGTAATTTTAAGGTTGACTTGTCCCCGAAAGTTATGGGATGCTGGGAGCAGTTAAGTGTCGGATAGAGTGCCGCCCTGGAATAACAGGGTTCCACTTCTACGGTTACACGGCTCGGTGGGGTAAAGGTTGTCTTTCGACAACGAAAAATTTAGGCGGATGGAATTCCGAATTTTCGTACACGAATTAAGTTTGGTTTCCAACTGATTTAAATTAAATATAATTGAATAACAAGGCGGACTGCTTTTTGCGGTCCGCTGATTTTTTTTTGTGCAATTATATCTGCATTAAAGCATATATTTAAATATTTGAACGCTCGGAGGATATATGAAAAATCGTTATATTGCATACACAATCAAATTTACAGCGATGTTGGTGTTATTGTTTTTTGTATTTTGCAAGATACCGTGCAATGCATTTGAATGCAATGACGTTGACGGGGCTTACGAGTGTATTCGTGATAATTTATATTTGTTTGAGGAGAAAATCAAAGTAAGCAAATACAGAGTTTATGCTGATGATTTATATAATATTTTAATGAAAACGTTAAAGGATGACCCATACATATTTTTCGTGGATTCTACCATGTCGTATGAATGCGATTCTGCCGGAATGATCTTGTATATTTATCCCACGTACACCATGAGCATAGATGACTATATAGATGCAAAAAGATTTTGCGATGATAGGATTATGTCCGCCTTGTCGATATTGCACGATGGAATGTGTCAGGCTGAGATTGCTCTTGCGTTGCACGACTATCTGTGCTTTAATTACAGATATGACGAGACGCTATCATATGACAATATGTATACTTTTTTCAAAAATTCGTGCGGAACTTGTCAGGGGTATACGTTTGCATTTGCCGCTTGCTTGCGTGAGGTTGGAATAGAATGTACGTTTGTGGCATCCGACGGTATGTCACACATATGGAATTTAGTTAGAATAGACGGAGAATGGTATCACGCAGATCTTACGTGGGACGACACACCCGAGGTATTTGCTTATTGTGATTATAAAAATTTTTTAAAGAGCGATGATTTTATGGTACAATCGGGTCATTTGGGCTGGCATGGCTTGAATGATATCAAGTGCGTTTCGAACAAATACGATACTGCGTCTTTCAGATCGGGACTTTTGGAAAATATGATTGAAGGGGATTTAAATCTTGACGGGGTGGTGGACGTTGTGGACATAATTCTTTGCGGATTGCCTGTGGAAAAATTACCAAATAATATGCCGTTTCTCTTGATTTGTTTTGATATGAACGGCGATAAAGTCACGGATGAGAGTGATTTTGATTTGTTGGAGTGGAAAATCCTTAATTGACAAAATAGGGCAAGAGTAGTATAATCAAGGCATAATTGTGAAGGGAAAATGCCTGTTATATGGAAGAAAAAAAGATTGTAATAGATGAGGCGGTAAGGCGTTTAAAACAAGTATATCCGAGTGCGGTTTGTTCACTTGAATGGGGAAGTGACGTAAAAGATGGCTGGAAGTTACTGGTTATGGGCAGATTATCGGCTCAATGCACGGATGCAAGGGTCAATTTGGTATGTAGGGAACTTTTTTTAAAGTATCCGAGTGCTATGAGTCTCGGATTGGGTGACTTGTCTGATATAGAAGAGATTATAAAGCCGTGCGGGCTGTACAGAATGAAGGCCTCGGATATAAAAAGGTCGTGCTTGAAACTATATGAAGAATACGCCGGCATAGTCCCGGATGATATGGATAAACTTTTGGAGTTCCCGGGAGTTGGCAGAAAAATAGCCAATCTTTTGCTCGGAGATCTTTACAAAAAGCCTGCCGTTGTTGCGGACACTCATTGCATAAGAATTTGCGGAAGACTCGGAATGTATGATGAGGGAATGAAAGATCCTGTCAAAGTCGAAAAAATTATGTCGGAAATTATCGAACCGCAAGAACAAAGTGATTTTTGCCACCGCATAGTACAGTTCGGCAGAGACATTTGTGTGGCACGGTCGCCGAAGTGTGCCGAATGTCCGCTGGCTGATATTTGCCACGGTAAAAGATAATGGTAAAGCGAGGACGTGTTTTATGAAAAAAACAATAGCCGTTATAGAGGATGACGTTTATATCGGAGATATGTTATGTGAGATTTTGGAGCATGAGGGCTATGAGGTTGTACGAGCCTATTCTGGAACGGAGGCTTTATATCTTTTGGAAAAAAGCAATCCAAATCTTATATTGCTTGACTTAATGCTCCCGGGAATTTGCGGAGAGGAGGTTTTGAAATATACGAAACAAATCCCCGTTATTGTGTTGAGTGCGAAAGTTGACGTTCAAAGCAAGGTGAACATGCTTCTCGGCGGTGCCGTGGATTATATGACAAAGCCTTTTGAAATAAAAGAATTACTTGCGAGAATTACTTTAAGAATCGGAGACACGGTAAAAAAGAGCGGTGACACTATAATGAGTGCGGGCGATTTGATGCTTGACGTTCGTTCCGTGACTCTGAGTGTATGCGGTGTGCCTGTAAAACTTACAAGAACAGAATACGCTATTATAAAATTGCTTATGGAAAATCCGAGCAGAGTCATAAGCAAGAGCGTATTGCTTGACCGAATAAGTCTTGACACACCGGATTGTACGGAGCGTTCTCTCAAACAGCATATAAGCAATTTGCGTAAAAAAATGCAGTCGGTGAGCGGAGTTGATTATATAGAAACCGTGTGGGGAATAGGTTTCAAACTTGCGGATAAAAATTGACTGAATCTTGACGTTTTTCTTGACTGCTTTTTGATATTTGTTTGGTAAAATATGTTGTATAAAGGAGGTAAACATTATGGAATATGTTTTACGGGTAACGAATTTAACAAAAAGGTATAAACATCAAAAATTTTTGAGCGGTCTGTCGATGAGTATCCCTAGGGGAGCGATTTACGGTCTGGTCGGTAAAAACGGTGCCGGAAAAACCACACTTATACGCATAATATGCGGTTTGCAAACACCGACTGACGGCGAGTACGTTTTATACGGTGTGAAAAATATGTCAAAAGGCATTACAAAAGCACGGAGAAGAATGGGTGCGGTTGTCGAAACGCCCTCAATTTATGCGGATATGACGGCATATGATAATTTAAAGCACCAATGTCTTGTACTCGGAGTGCCGTCTTATGATGAAATACCGCAAATTTTGGAACTTGTGGGTCTTGAAAATACAGGGAAGAAAAAAGTGAAGAATTTTTCGCTGGGTATGAAGCAACGTTTAGGTATCGCTATGGCTCTCGTGGGCAGTCCGGATTTCCTTGTTTTAGATGAGCCGATAAACGGTCTTGATCCGCAGGGAATTGTGGAAATCAGGGAGTTGATTTTAAAGATAAACCGTGAAAAGCAAATTACGGTTTTAATTTCCAGTCATATATTGGATGAACTTTCACGTCTTGCGACGCACTACGGCATAATTGATGGCGGTCATATGGTTAAAGAATTGAGTGCGGAACAGTTGGAGATTGCTTGTCGCAAATGTGTCAGGCTGGAAGTTACACGCACGTCCGTTTTGTCCTGCGTTCTTGATGACATGGGCTTGGATTACAAAATCATTTCAAACGTTCTTGCCGACGTATACGGAAAGATAAACATTGCGGTACTTGCACGGAAACTTGAAGAAGTTAATTGTGAGATAATATCCGTAAAAGAAAAAGACGAAAGCCTTGAAAGTTACTATATATCACTGGTAGGAGGCGGTTCAAATGAGTAAATTGTTTTCTGCAAATTTTTTTCGAATTATAAAGGACAAGTTCTTTTGGATATCGGCAATTTTTTGTTCTGCTTTTTCTGTTTGGATTATGATTGCAAATTATTCGCCCGAAGTTCAAAGTTCCGCAAACTGTTTACATTTGGAAAATGTATTTTTTATAATGTCGCAGATACTTGGATTTGTGCTTTCGATATTTATAAGTTTGAACGTTGGCACGGAATATTCTGACGGTACTCTCAGAAACAAAATAATTGTCGGAGCAACAAGATTTGAAATTTACTTTTCCACGCTGATTTCAAGTGTTCTTGCAACATTGTTTTTCGCGGGTTTATATATGGCATTCGGTTATGCAGTCGGATATTTTTTGATTGGCACGTTCAGCATTCCGCTCTCGCAATTAGCCATGCTTTCCGTGTGTTCTACGCTTGCCAACGTTGTTTATACGGCATTGTTTGTGTCCGTTGCCATGAATGTTTCCAACAAGGCTGTCACGTCAATTACTTCGCTGACATTGTTTTGCGTAGTGTTTACGGTATCAAGTTTCATATCAAGCAAACTTTCGGCACCCGAGACAACTTATAGTGGTGTTACTATAACGCAAAACGGCGTTGAATATGGAGATATAATCAGTAATCCAAACTACGTGAGCGGGACCGCTCGTCGTGTATACGAGTTTTTGTACAATATTTTGCCGTCCGGTCAAATTCTCCAAATCATATCGCTTGAAACCTCAAATCAAAAATACTGGATACCATTGTCGGTGCTACTATTTTGTGCTGTAACGTTTTGCGGATACGGTGCTTTTTCAAAAAAGGATATAAAATAAGGAGTTTTTATAATGGCTTTTGCGGTGATTGCCGTTGTTGTGTTGGCTTGTGCGGTTTTAATTTTGACGGTAAAGATGTTTTTGATGAGAAAATCAGCAGAAGAGATAGCGAAGCAATTGTCGGAAAAAATATCAAGTGACACCAACACGCTCATAGACACATCATCTAATGATTTGCGTATGCGATTACTTGCGTCCGAGATCAATGCACAACTTTTGCAACTGCGTTGTGAACGTCAACGCTACGTGCGTGGAGATTTAGAATTAAAAGAAGACATAGCCAATATATCACACGATTTGAGAACACCGCTTACCGCATTAAACGGGTATTTGGAATTACTCTGCCATATTGAAAAAAGCGATGAGGCTGAAAGATATATTACGCAAATTAAAAACAGGGTCGATGCATTGTCATCATTGACTGATGAATTGTTTGATTACAGTATTGTTGCGTCTTTGCACGGAGTGAATTTGGAGAGAATGGATTTGGTGCGTGCCACGGAAGACGTTCTCATATCCTTTTACGCTACGATGAAAGAAAAGGGAATTGACGTGCGGATTGATTTTCCCGAAAATCCGGTGTGGTGTTTGCTTGACTGTTATGCGGTAAACCGTATTTTTTCAAATATTATAAGCAATGTCGTCAAATATTCGCAAAGTGATTTGCATGTTCAACTGACATGCGATGGGTACGTTAAATTTGTCAACAAAGCGGAAAGTTTGTCGGAGATAGACGTTTTGAAATTGTTCGACCGTTATTATACGGTTAACTCGGCAAAGAATTCAACGGGAATCGGTTTGTCTATTGCAAAACTTCTTACTGAGCGATTGGGCGGAAAAATACTTGCGGAATATATAGACGGTGAACTTATTATTTCACTGGATTTTTCGAAATCGGTCCAAGAATAATTTAATGAAAAACAGCCCTTGTGTATTGCAGGGGCTATTTTATGATTTGAGTGCCATCTGTCTTTTGTATGAATATTTTTCCGCTGTCGTCGATTGTCATACAAAATATTTCGCTCACGGACGTGCCTAATGATTTCATTTTCTTGTCAAGCCAATCCCGGTCATGACCCGTCAAGGCAAGTCCGTAATCGTTTGGTTTTCTGTCTGAGATTATCACGTGCATTATTCCGCTGTCATTACATTTTATATTAAGGTCACGTTTATCAGGCTGTCGATGTGCGTTCTTCGGAATAATTGAAATTCTCCCGTTTTCTTCAAGTATGGCATAATCGACTTCGCAAACGTCGTAAACACCGTTCTGACGTATTTGACACATAAGTTCGTCTATCGAGATGCGTGAGCGACGCATCGCTTTCACGTTTATTGTGCCTTTCGAAATAACAACAGACGGAGCGGAGGTGAGCAATCTTTTTATGGCGGGGATTTTTAACATAATAAATGAAGAAAAAATTTCGAGCAATGCAAGGGTTATTATGGGAATCAATATTGACAATAAATTTTTTTCGCTGTCTGTTATGGGTATTGTTGCAATTTCGGATAGCATAAACGTCACAATCAGTTCGGAAAGTTCAAGTTCACCGAGTTGACGCTTGCCCATAAGTCGCATTATCGCAACAAGAATAAAATATATGATTACAGTGCGGACGAATACAGTTAACATACTTTTCTCACTTTCATTTGTTAGTTTTTGAGACAAAAAAGGGATTTATGCGGTCAGAAAATGACATTTCCCACAATAATGAAAAAAAGTGAAAAAACCTGTTGACAAAGCGAGGGAGAAGTGGTATAATAAGCAAGTCGTCCGCA
>CAZGJC010000013.1:27525-45307 GCA_964526505.1 uncultured Clostridium sp. | reverse complement strand
CGTTGACTTCCAAATAGTCCTTCGCCTTTTTCCTTGACAAAAGAACTACCGTCTCCACGTGTCCCGTCCTTGGAAATAAGTCCACGGGCGTCACGTCACCGATTTCATATCCGAGACGCCTGAAATACGCACAATCACGGGCAAGTGTGTCGGGTCCGCACGAAATATAAACCACCCTCGTAACACCTGTATTCGCCAAATAATCCATCAGTTCAACCGTGGTTCCTTTGCGAGGAGGATCTATTATCACCACGTCGGGGGTAAACTTGCCAAGCGTTTTTTCAGCCCGTGCAAACAATCCGCCCGTGTCAGATGCGTCTCCGCAAAAGAAGTGAGCGTTGCATATCCCGTTGAGTTCTGCGTTTTCCTTTGCACACTCTATCGCTTCGGGTACAATCTCGATTCCCACAAGCATTTTGGCATTTTGTGCCATTGTAAGACCTATCGTTCCGGTTCCGCAATATAAATCGGCAATAATTTCGTTTCCGACAAGTGATGCACGCTCTTTTGCGATATCGTACAGCAATTGTGCCGCATCGTGATTTACCTGATAGAAAGAACCTGCCGATATTTTAAAACTCAAACCGCACAAACGGTCGATTATATAGTCTCTTCCACCTATGCAAATAAATTTTTCGCCGAGAACAACGTTTGTGTTTTTCTTGTTTATATTTAGCATGACCGACGTAACTCTCGGGAATTTTTCAAGTAACAAACTCGCAAATTCTTCCGAATGTTTTAACTTGTCGGCATTTATCACAAGACAAAGCATTACCTCGCCCGTCTCTTTTCCCTCACGTAAATAGATGTGCCTCAAAATACCGTTACCACTCGCCTCATCATATGCCGAAATACCTCGGGCATTGAAAAAATCCAGCGTGTACGACACAATCTCCGTAAATATATCCGGTTGTAACGAACATTTCCGTGCAGAGATAACGTTGTGAGTTTTCGATGCGAAAAATCCCGCACGCAAACCGTCTTTTGAGTTTTGAACGGGATACTGTGCTTTGTTTCTGTATCCCCTGATATCCCCCGTTGCCACCGTGGGATTTATAATCACGTCGGAAAGCCCGACTTTGCGGAATACACTTTTTACGTATTCTCTTTTTATTTGAAGTTCGCAAGAATATTTAAGATTTCTGTAAACACAACCTCCGCAAGAGGTCGGAGCGTCGCAAAACGCTTCCGCCACCCGACTTTCCGACGGCACGAGTATTTCTTCTATGCGAGCCACAAGGTAATTTTTCGCAACCTTGATGATTTTCGCACGCACTTCATCTCCTATAACTCCCCCCGTAACGAACACCGCAACACCACCGTCTGTGTGTGCAATTCCCGCACCCAAATTGTTCATATCCGTCACTTTGAGAGTGAGTACGTCATTCTTCTTAAAGTCCATATTTCAGAATCAAACGTAAAATTCACGCTTGTTTTCAAGACAGAGACAACCGAGCCTTCCGCCTCTCATAACACCGCAATCAACGTCTATCGAGCCGTTTCCGTAATATATCCTGTCCTCACCGCCGTTTTCCGAGGTGGTCGGATTGTGACCCACGATAATTATTTTGTCATCATAATATTTTCTGTCAAGGTCAAGTGCCTCGCCGAAAAAGTCATCGGGATTTAAACTGTCAAGGTCGATGTCGGGCGTAAAATTCGCAATTCCGGCGTGGACGAGTATGTATTCAACACCGCCCACCTCAATAATATCGTAAAGCGACATATCGGCAAGATAGTCAAGAACTCCCTCTCTGCCGTCATCGTCGAGTTGACGGAAAGCGGACAGAGTAACCGCTCCGCCGTCGGCACTCCATTTTGTCATATCGGATATAAATTCAGGCGAGGGCGTCTCACCGCTTTTGAGCATCTCCGAAAATCCCGAAAGCATTTTAAGAGCGGTAAAATCGTGTTCGCCCACAACGCAGTAAATATTGTATCTCATACTGATGTCATTTATGATGTCAATGCCACCCTCTCCGAAGTCCACAATGTCTCCGAGAATGTACATCACGTCATCGTCGCTGAAATTTACAATCTCCAAAAGTTTAAGAAAACTTTCGTAATCTCCGTGTAAATTTGAAGTTACGTAAGTCATATTTTTAGTTCCTCCGTTTATATTACTTCCACTCTGTCGGAAAAGAAAATCTCAGTCTCCGCAGTACCTGTGAGTTCTTTTGCCACACGTACCAAAAATTCCGTAACGGGGTACTCCGTATAGAAATGACCGGCACATATAAGATTCATGCCCACCTCCGAGGCAGACAAAATTTGATGATATTTAAGTTCTCCCGTAAGGAATGTGTCGGCACCGAAATTGCGGGCAATGTCTATATCGTCACCGCCCGAACCGCCTATCAGTGCCACACGCTTTACTTTCTTTCCGCAAGGAGAGAGTGTGACGCAAGTTGCTCCGAGAGCGAACTTTACAAGACGTGCAAAAGCGTCGGCGTCCATCTCGTCACAAAGTTCCCCTATGCGAACGATTCCCTCTTCACCGACCGCAGTAACGTTTTCAAGCCCTATTTTAGAGGCGAGAATATCATTTACTCCGCCACCGAGTGCGTCAAGACGTGTATGAAAACTCATAACACTTATGCCGGCACGTGCAAGTTTCACCGCACGCTCGCCGACGGGATTTGTAATCGTAAGATTGCCTATTCCGCCGAAAAATAACGGATGATGCGTCATGATAACGTCAAAACCGCCGTCTATCGCCTTGTCGATGACTTCATCCGTGCAATCAAGTGCCACTAAAATTTTTCTGACTTCCCTGTCCTCGGGACAAACTTCAAGACCGTCCCTGTCCCAATCGCAAGAATATGATGTTGGTATTATTTTGCAAAGTTCATTGTAAAACTCAACTGTTTTCATAGAGATTTAACCCCTTTCGCTTTAAAATAAAGCAATAATGTCTTCCATTTCACGTATAAGTTTGTCCTCTTCGGAACAATCCAGACCGCCCTTACGCTTTCCGTCAACTTTTTGCATAAGCACAGACCGTATCCTTTCGGCATAATCCGAAACTCCGTCGCTTCTGCGTTCAACGTTCAAACTTCCGATATAATGTTCCGCCTCACTCAGCACGTGGCTACGTCCGTCAAACTCCGCAACGAGTATTCTGTAAATTCTGTCCGTGCGTTCTCCGTCACGAACAATAGCCTCGTCCCTTATCGCAAACCCGTTGTCACATAAATATTTTGAAAGAATTTCCGAATGCGTCATGGGTTGCAAAATAAGACGTAAATTTTCTCTTTTAACCCACTTTGCACCGTCAATGATTTTAACTATCAATTCTCCGCCCATTCCGAGAATCGTTATGCAGTTCGGTGCAAATTCCATTGCACCGCAAAGCCCGTCGGCTTTTTTTGCAAATACGGTATTTTCCACACCGTATGATTTTATATTTTTTTTCGCCGCCTCAACGGGACCGTCGTTTATATCCGACGCCAAAGCACACTCGATTTTTCCGTCAAGTGCAAGTTGTATGGGCAGATATGCGTGGTCACTACCCACGTCAACAAGCCTTGCACCGTCGGGTACAAAACCGTATGCCGCCGAAAGACGACTGTCAAGTATGTAATTTTGCATTTTCAGACCAAAACGTAACGTAGAAAAGCGTTATAGGCGGTCAAAAAAATCTTTGACCGCCCAAAGCCTCCGCCTATTATTTGTTGTTAAGATAAGCGTTTATTTTAGCAACGAGTGCGTCAGGGTCTGTTCCGTGAACCGCACAAGCGTCTTCAATAGACTCTCCACGGGAAGCGGGACAACCGAGACAGTGCATACCTATCTCAAAGAAAAATTCAGCGGTGCCGTTGTCATAATCGAGTATGTCTCCGATAACGGTTTTCTTTGTTACTACCATTTTGTTCTCCTTTCCGAAATTCGAATACATTTTGCAATCGAATTTTGCGTTGAATATAATAATTCATTATCATTATAATTATTTTACCCCGAAAAGTCAAGTATACGTATATCATTTTTTGAGTTTTATGCGTGAATATTACCGTATTTTGACAAATAAAAACTTCAAAATCAAAATTTGCGAAAAAAATATTGCAAATGTTGAAAATATATGATATAATACGTAAGTTAAATGTAAAATGGATAAGTATGACTCTAACTTTCAAGCGGAGGAACACAAAATGATTATAGCACTTGAAGAAGCAAAATATAAACTTATCGCTCTGCGTAAGGACGTGAGCGAACTTGAAGGGGCTTTGCGTATCACCGACCTTAAAAGATCTGCGGAAGAACTCGAAGCACAAACTCTCGATCCCAATTTTTGGAATAATCCCACAACCGCAAATAAAATAACACAAGAAATAAAGCAGGCACGTGACACCATCGAACGCTACGAAAAACTCTGTACACGCCTTGAAGACGCTATCGCTTTGGCGGAAATGGCAATAGAGGAAAACGACGAAGACAGTACGGAAGAAGTTCAGAGCGAACTCGAAGCCATCGAAAACGAAACCGAAAAAGAGAGAATTTCCGTTCTTCTTTGCGGAGAATACGATAAAAACAACGCCATAGTGTCTTTCCACCCCGGTGCAGGCGGAACAGAAGCTCAGGACTGGGCTCAAATGCTCTACCGCATGATTACACGCTGGGCTGAAAAATCAGGCTTTAAAGTCAAACTCCTCGATTGGCTTGACGGTGACGAAGCGGGACTCAAATCCGCCACCATTATGGTAGAAGGACTTAACGCTTACGGATACCTCAAAAGCGAGAACGGCGTTCACCGACTTGTCCGTGTCTCCCCATTTGATTCGGCAGGCAGACGCCATACCTCTTTCTCTTCAATTGAAGTTATGCCAGAATTTTCGGAAGTTGACAGCATTGTAATAAGAGACGAGGATATCGAAGTAACCGCTCACCGTTCATCGGGTGCAGGCGGTCAGCATATCAACAAAACCGACTCTGCAATCAGAATACTTCATAAACCCACGGGTATTGTTGTAGGATGTCAAACAGAACGTAGCCAACTTCAAAACAAAGAAACGGCTATGAAAATGCTTAAATCCAAACTTATGGAAATAAAACTCCGTGAGCGTCTTGATACCATTGAAGAAATTCAAGGCAATAAGACCAATATCGAATGGGGAGCTCAAATCCGCTCATACGTATTTATGCCTTATACTCTTGCCAAAGACACGAGAACAGGCTATGAAGACGGTAATATCCAGTCGGTTATGGACGGAAATATCGACGGCTTTATCAACGCATACCTCAAAATGAACTCTGCAAACGCATAAAACTCTCGGCACCGACTGTTTTTACAGTCGGTGCCGTTTTGTACATTTTGCTCAACCAAAAAAAACATTTATCATCATTATCTATTGACATCGCCTTGTTTTGGTGATATAATTATTATGCAATACAAAATAATGAAAGGCAGGTAATTTTATGAGAACTGTAATACTCGTATTGTCACTGGGACTGTTTTTCTCTTGCTTCTCCGTCGGTTGCACACAGAAAAATCCAAACCAGAACGGCGTTGATACGTCGAACACGGAAAGCCAAGCGTCGAACTTAACCGATGCCTACGATATTGTTCGAGAAATACAATACGCCCTGCCGGAAGATTCGTTCGGCGGAGCATATGTTGACGGAAACACTATTTTCATAAACTTAAAAGACCTCTCCGATAAATTCATCATCGACTCGATAGACACAAAAAATTATACCGTTACCGTCAATGAAGTCACACATTCCCTCAAATCTCTTGAAGAAATAAAGGAAAATTTGTCTTCCCATATGTCGGAATACGACATTGCCGTACTGGAAGTTGACGTAAGACAAAACAAAATACACATTGAACTTTATGAGGAAAACAATAGCGTCTATGATCTCACAGACAATCTTATAGACCGTAGCGACGTAACCGTCACCGTTCTTCCCGAGGGTACTCAAATCAAAACAACGTAATAACACCATTTCAAAAAGGCTGAAAGCATTCGCTTTCAGCCTTTTTCTTTGAGTTTTACCGATAATTAAAGCGGTAAATCCTTCTTGGTAAACCGTAGCGAACCGAGAATATATCCCAAAATTCCGCAAACTCCCAAAATAATATACTTCCAAATAAAAGTGCCCGTTCCATCAATAATCGAAACAACGTCAAATAATGAAATTATCGTTGTGTAGTTGAAATAATTAAGCGATTCAAGACGAACAACCGACGGAATAACAGGACTTCCGAAAAGTCCGAGCATTGCCGCAACAAGTGCAAATATCGAAAGACCTCCGCCTATCGCCATAGACCTCTTGCTTCTGTCAAATACACAGGACGTGAAGAAACAAAGTCCGGACAGAGCCAAAAGCACAAGGAACGCCCCGACGTTAAGCAATATAAGTTTGCCGTACGTGAGTTCTACGTCCTCTGTCACCATTGAAAGACAAACGCAACCTGTAATCGTCGTGAGCGAAAACATCGCAAAAAGCGAACCTATAAGATAGACCGCCTGCGTAAATACAACGGTAATTCTCTTTGTGGACGTTGAAAGAACGTAAGCCATAGAACCACTGTCCACCTGACCGGAAATCAGATTGTTTGATGCCATAATCATATAAATTATGGGAAGAAGCAGTCCTGCAAGTTTGTAGAATATCGAACCTACGATAAGCGTGTATAAATCCGCTTGACCTATCTCTTCAAGAGCGTCCGAAACCGCACTCGGAAGTGTGGAAAGGAAACTGGTCGATATATCGGATGCAAGTTCGACACTCTTGTTTTCAATCGCTTCGAGATACGCCTCTTCATCCGCAAATTCCCCGCTTGCGTTTTTGTCTGCAAGTATACCGAGTTCATATTCCAATCTGCCTCTGTAAGTTACAATAGATGTCTGTGCCATATGCTTTACCGATGCGTAAGTGTATCCGAAAGTCTCATACTTTTCTTCGGTCACACCGTATGATGCAAGAGCGTCAAGAAGTACTTTAACGCTTTCGCTCTTTGTCATATTTCCCGAAAGGAATACGGAGACAGCCTCCTCCGCTCTGTCACGGCGATAATCCGATCTTTCATCGGATAAAAGATAATCCGACACGTCGCCCGCAATAATATGAGAAATTATCGCCGTCACGTCATAGTCTTTCGGTATCTCTTCCCCGTTTGACGTAAAATATTCGTTGCAAACTCCGTTGGGGTTCAACGAACACATAACGGAACCGAGTAATTCCTGTGCCTCACTTGACTCTTTCGAATATCCGAGAAACTCCGCCTTATTGTCTATGTATTCCTGTAAATCCGTACATGATGCCGAATACGCAACAACTATTGCATTTTCCTGTGTTGCGGGCGATTTATCCTGCCACTCCTTGACAGCAACGAGATACTCCGCAACCGACGCAAACCCGTCACTTTTCGGCATTTGCGATATCCATTCGTCAACAGTCGTCGCAAATTCACGACCGCCGGACGTACTCATTTCGGGTTTTGAATTATTCCAAGCCTCAACCAAAGCGTTGTATATTGCCGAGTCCTGCCCCACAACGGACGTCGGCATTTTTGAACACCAGGTAAGATAAGCCAAAGTGTCCTGCGAATTTTCCGTAAATAACTCGTCAAACTTTGTAAGCCCGTCGCAGGCATTTTGATAATACGATAACGCACGCTTTTCCATTTGTGCGTCTATTTCTTTGGTTATTATCGTATCCTGAATTGAATTTTTAACCTCTCCTATGTTGCCGTTTCCCGATATCAACATAACGCATGCAAGCATAAAACAAACCGCAACCGTGATAATTCCCCACATTGTGCCGTTCGCCTTGCATGACTGCTTAAATAATGCCTTACTGAACATTTTCCGTTTCACCTGAACCTTTCTTTTTATTTTCCGTCAGTATTTTTTTAAAGTGCATTTCGAGAGTATACGGAAGTTCCGAAATAAACTTGACGTTGTGGTTTTTCAAAACTCCCAAAAGTTGTACCGTATCCGTCGCATTTATGCGTATTGTCACCTGATTGTATTGATCCTGACGCCGTATAACGTCATATCTCTCTCCTATAAAACGCAAATAATCGTCGGTACTGTAAAATTCTATTTTGAATTCTTTTATCTTGCGATTGCGTATGCTGTCCATATCGCAAACGTCTATAATCGCCCCGTCATTTATAAGTGCCACTTTGTCGCAGGTCTTTTCAAGTTCGTCAAAACTGTGACTGCTCATAAAAATCGTCTTGCCTTTGCGATGTTCTTCCTTTATTATGTCAAGAAAAGTCGCACGCATAAGAGGGTCAAGACCGGTGGTGGGTTCGTCAAGTATAATAATCGGCGAGTCGTTCATAAGTGCCGCCACAAGTGCGGTTTTCTGCTTCATGCCCTTGCTCATTCGTTTGAGATTTGCACGTGGGTCGAGTTGAAGCCTCTCTATAATCTCGTTGGCATACGACATATCGTTAAGACCCAAAAAGTCCGCCTGACACTTCAAAAAGTCAATTCCCGTTTTAAGATCGGGAAATGCGATTTCCCCCGGCACGTATCCTATCTGCTTTACTATCTCGCTTGAATGTTCCCATGATCCAAGCCCGTTTACGTAGGCACATCCGGAAGTTGGCTTTAAAAATCCCATTATGTGACGAATGGTTGTGGTTTTTCCGCTTCCGTTTGTTCCGACGTATCCGACCATTTCCCCCTCCTCAATGGAGAGGTTGAGGTCGAAAACACCACGACCTCCGCCGTAATCCTTTGTAAGTTTGTCGGTCTGTATTACCGTCATTGTAATGCACCTCCGAAATCTTTGTCTTCCTTGTAAAACTTCATAAAGTAATCTTCAAGCGTCTCTTTCCGGTTGCTGAATGAACGCACGTCAAGCGACGACAAAATCGCAATAAATTCATTGAGGTCTCTGTCCTCAATCGAAAGATATATACGGCTCTCATCCTCTGAAATCTGCACGTAGGACGAAATGCTTTTGATTTTTTCCTTGAACGTTCCCTTTGCACCGTCGCTTTGAAATTCCACGTCGTAATACTTTCGTGACGCATGTTTTAAATCATCCGATATAAACTCGGATACAATATGTCCGTCTTTGATTATCGCTATTCTGTCACACGTCGAATCAATCTCCGAGAAAATGTGACTTGAAAGCAAAATCGTCTTGCCTCTTGACTTTTCCTCGTGAATAAAACTTATGAAGTTCTCCTGCATAACCGGGTCAAGACCGCTTGTCGGTTCGTCTAAAATAAGCACCTCCGGGTCTGACATAAACGCCGTCACAACCGCAAGTTTTCTCTTTACTCCGAGACTCATTCTTTTTGTCTCTCCACGTAAAACCTTGTCGTCGAGTTCAAAAAGAGACAGCATTCGGTCAAGCCTTTCGGCGTTGTGAATTTTCTGCATATTTTGCATCATTCTTATAAATTCCCAACCCGTAAGTCCCGACGGTAACGCTATCTCTCCGGGTATATACCCCACGTGGCTCAATACCTTGTCGTATTTATCAAAAGTTTCATAGCCTAAAATTTTCGTGCTTCCGCCGTCAGGCTTCGAAAATCCCATAAGATGCCTTATGGTAGTCGATTTTCCCGCACCGTTAGGACCCAAAAATCCAAACACTTCTCCACGTCTTACACTTATACTGACGTCAAATACGCCTCTGCCGAAACCGTAGTCTTTTGTAAGATGCGAGGCTTCAATAATCGGGGCGTCATCACTTATGATGTTGTTCTTTTCCATATTTTCTCCTTTCTTTTTTAACACTGTTGACATTTGAACTGTGTCGTATTATAATATAATAAAAGGCAAGACGGAAGTACATATTTTTGGTCTGTGTCAAAATTTGTACGATGTAAAATAATATGTTAAAATCAGGAGAGCAAAACAGCAATGAAAGTACAAAATCTCAACAATTCCTCCAAGAAAACGAGAAAACTCATAAAGAAAATATTTGCCGAAATGTTATCCGAGAAAAAAGAACTCGGTAAAATATCCGTAAGTGAATTGTGTAAACGTGCCGACATAAGCCGAGGTTCATTCTATTCCCATTATGACGATATCTACGGCGTAGCGGAAGACTACGAAAACGAATTGATTGATACTTTTTTCGATAATATGCGACTTATCGAAACAGAAAATATATCTCAATTCTTGGATTCGATATTTGAATTTATCAAACAAAACAACGAAAATTATCGCCTGCTCTGCAAATCCAACGAACTGTTGTTTACCGCAAAAAAGCTCACGTCTATCGCCTCCGGCAAACTTTTGGAATTGTGCCTTTCCGACAGCCGTATAAAAACCCGTGACCATATAGAATTCGATATACAGATTTTCATAGACGGACTTCTTTGCGAATACGTCAAAATTTGCCGAGGTTATTCCACCAAAACCATTGACGACCTGTATAACTATACCAAATATTGGGTTTCGGAGTTTATCCGTCGTCACACAAGATAACTTTGTGCGTGTAGCCTTTAAAATCGAATGTGATAATCCGTAAATTTTCAGTGAGCAAAAAAACACCGACTCATCGTCGGTGTTTTTTGTCATAATATCATAGGTTCAAATTCAAAGACTTGTGCTTTCCGTCGCCGTTTGTAACCGTAATCTCTGCGGTATATACACCGCCCGAAAACGTCATCGACCATTCCCATGTCACAAGCCCGTTTTCGTCGGCATATCCGAATGAACTGTAAATAATTTTCCCGTTGTCTTTCGAAACCGCCAAAATGTCATAACGCTCTCCGGATGTTCCTTTGACGGTCAGACTTGCCCCGTGTGCCGAAGTATTACAATTTATCATTGTAATATCACACGGTAAAAGTTCGACTTCTTCCGTATTGCTCTCCGTCAAATCCTCCGTAACCTTTTCACTTGCGTCATCTATGATTGTCTCTGTATTATCTTCATTTTCACTCTCGGTTATATACTCGCTTTGACCCTCGTCCGCAGTGCCGTCCTCGTTCTCCGATAAAATCTCACCGCCCACGGATTCGGTCTCATTGTCGGGATAAATAATTTTAATATCGGACGTGTAAAGTTTTATCACCGTGCCGGCTGTGGCAATAATTCCCGCCGTCACCGACTGATATTTTATAATGTCGCCCTCTTTTGCACCTTCCTCAAAAATTATCTTAAACCTTTTGTTGTCCTCACTCTTTGAAATATCCCCGATCGATTTTCCGATAAACTCGGGAACTGCGTAAAATCCATCATTTCCACTGCCGTATGCGGACACACCCGTATCAACACCGCCAATCCACCAGTTGCCGTTTTCACCGATATAAACACTCTCCCCGTCGGAGCCCGAACTGCCTTTTAGCGAATTTATCCATTCCTCCTCCGTGCCGATAAATCCCTGTGAGAGTGCAATTTCATATGCACTGTAACCACGAAACTTATCACAGCCTTCAAGATCCGATAATGACAGCAGGTCGTTCCACTCCGAAGAATCGGTGTATCTCCATTGAATATATTCGCCGTTTGCACGGAAAACCACTTCTCGGCTTCCGCCCGCACCGCAGGATACGGTTGTAAGTAAAAACAATGTCAAAAGAACAAACGACAAAACACGCATAAAATCATACCTTATCATAGTAAAAACTCCCGAAGATATTTTCCTTGTAGTAATCAATTGACGTCTATACGTTCATAAACGTCAATTAGAGTTGCGTTCCGAATTTACCGCTTACTTTAACTCTTTGTAAAGTTTGCTTGCCACAATAGTGTCACTGCCTTGATACTTTTTACTGCTGTAACTCTCGTATTCACCGAGAACGTCATGATAAAATATCTGACATATCTTCATATTCGGATATATTCTGACAGGCTTTACACAAGTAAGTTGAAGTGTCCAATATCCGCAAAAACCTATATCTCCGAATCCTGACGTGAGATGAACCGCAATCCCGAGCCTGCCCACGGACGAACGACCGAGAATCATAGGCACAAGACCGTAAGTTTCGGTGTATTCTTCCGTTCTCGCCAGATAAAGTTGACCGGGTTGAAGCACGTATCCCTCGGGAGGAATTACAATCGTTTCGGTCGGATTTTTTATTTTCATGTCAAGAACGTCATCGGTATATATCATGAGTTCGTTGTGCAAACGTAAATTGTAGCTGTTGGGATTTAATTGTTCGTCGCAAAAAGGTTCAATTTTTATGTCCGTTCCGAGTCTCTTCTTTATTTCTTTTCCCGTTAAAATCATTTTCTTCTCCTTTTATCTTTTCATTTCCGTGTAAGGCAAAACTTCAAAACCGTTCTTTTGATAGAGCCTGTACGCCCCATCATTTTCAAGTTCCACTTCAAGACGCAAAAGATGACCGCTGTACTTTTCCTTTACGTATTCAAGAAAACTTCCGCCTATTTTTTTACCTCTGAAAGCGTCTTTTACGTAAATATCCTCTATCCATATGCAAGGACGACCGAACTCGGTCGAAAAACTCTTTGCGAGCATTCCGTACCCTGCCACAAAGCCGTCAAATTCAAATATATATCCTTCAAGAAAAGGACTGTCCCCCACGCAAAAATCAATGTCATTTGAAAATATTTCATCACTGCCGTTGCTCAAAACCGCAGGGGATTCGTAAAACACTTTCATCATATCCATAACTTCTCTGCGGTCACTCTCGACCATCGGACGTATAATAAAGCTCATATTTCCATCTCCTTTGTTTATACTGTAACCATTATAACCGTAAACTGTGAATAAATCCACCGTTATGCGTTGTGTACCACGTCACGGTACATTTGTGCTATACTTTTGAGTACATCCAAATGTTCGAAATCCTTGTTGTACGCAATGTTCATCTCTCTGGTCATACTCAAATTTTCTATCGGGAGAGTCATAAGTTTGCCTTTTTGTACGTCGTTTATGCACGCACTTTGAGGCAGTATGGACACTCCGAAATTCTTCCGCACAAGTTCTTTTATGGTGGCAACGTTGTCAACTTCCAATGCAACGTTGAAGTTGTCAAGCGATTCGTTGATGCTCGTCAGAGTTGCCTCAAAAAGCCCTCTCGTTGCCGATGACGGTAATCGCAAAATCATATTTTGACGTTTAAGTTCGCTTATCGTCACCATCGACTGCTTTGCAAGCGGATTTTTGTTGTTCAATACGCAAACCAGGTAGTCCGTATCAAGCATAAGATAATTCAGTTTAGGTGATAACCTTTTTCCGTCCACAATCGCTATGTCAAGTTCATAATTTTCAAGCATATCATAAAGATTATTTATCGTATCAGTAATTATAGTTATAGTTGTTCCCGAATACTTGTTTGCGTAACTTGCCAAAATATCGGTTATCTTGTTGTTTTCCGACGTGTGCGTAATTCCTATTCTGAAACGGGATATCTGCTTTTGCTCGTCTGTTATTTTTTTGAGCATTTTTTCGTGTAACGCTTTAAGTCTGCGTGCATATTTTAATGCGATTTCCCCTTCCGGCGTAAGCCTTACGTCACCCTTTCCACGTATAAATAACTTCGCTCCGCACTCAATTTCAAGTTGATGAATGTGTTGACTTACGGCGGGTTGAGTAAGCGATAATATCTCCGCCGCTTTCGTGAAATTCTTGCACTCCGCAACGCAAAGCAATGTGTCAAGTTTTACGTCAAGCATATGTTTCTCCTCTGCGATAAATTTTTGTTATCAAACCACAAAAAAGTATAATTTGACTTTATGCGAAAAATATTATATCATATATGGGTAAGTTAATCAAGTATATTTTAAAATTTTCACCGACGTCGTCGCCGACGTCGGTTATGATTTTTTAAAATTACGTCAATCGGAGGTAAAACAGTTGTTAGACGCTTTCTACGAAAAACTTTATAGCCAGTCCGAGGCTTCCGTAGTCGTAATTTCCGTTGCGATTATGTTGCTTTGCGGATTTTTGATGACCCGTATCACAAAAAAACTCAAACTTCCCAACGTAACGGCATATATCGTTGCGGGAATCCTCATAGGTCCTTTCTGCCTCGATCTTATTCCCGAGAGAATGATTGAAGGCACCGAATTTCTTGCGGATATCGCACTTGCCTTTATCGCATTCAGTACAGGTGAGTTTTTCAAACTTTCCAAACTGAAAAATAACGCAGGAAAAGTAATATTTATCACAGTTGCCGAGGCACTGACCGCTTCCCTGCTCGTATTTATTCTCACGTTCTGCTTTTTGCACCTCAATCTTGCGTTTTCCATAGTCTTAGCGGCACTTGCATCGGCAACGGCACCTGCATCTACTATGATGACCATACGTCAGACCAAAGCGAAAGGTGACTTCGTTGATACGCTCTTGCAAGTCGTCGCATACGACGATATCGTCGCTCTTATAGCATATAGCGTGGCAATTTCCGTAGCCGTAGCATCCACAACGGGCGAGTCGGTAAACGTAGGCGACATAGTAATCCCCGTGCTTAAAAACCTCGGAACGCTTGTCCTCGGCGGTGTATTCGGTCTGTTTATGAAACTTCTCATACAGAAAAAGCGTTCGACGGATAACCGCCTTATCATAGCCATCGCACTTCTTTTCGCTTTCTGCGGAGTATGTGCGGCAATAGGAGAATCCCCACTGCTCGGATGTATGGCAATGGGTACGGTATACATAAACATAACCGACGATGATAAACTCTTCAAACAGTTAAACTATTTCAGCCCTCCGATTCTTCTTTTGTTCTTTGTACGTTCCGGTCTTTCCTTTGACCTCAACGCCCTCATAAAACCCTCGGGTGCGATAGGCGGAGTACCGCTTATTGTAATCGGCGTGTTGTACTTTGCGGTTCGTATTCTCGGAAAATATATCGGTGCGTTTGTCGGTTGTCTTGTAACGGGTAAACCCAAAACCACACGTAATTATTTCGGACTTGCACTCATACCGCAAGCGGGAGTTGCAATAGGACTTGCCGCCGTCGGTGCGAGAACAATAGGTGGAGAGGCAGGAAACGCACTTCAAACCGTTATACTTGCGTCAAGCGTGCTGTACGAACTCATAGGACCCGCCTGTGCAAAACTTTCGCTTTACCTCTCCAAATCCTACTCGACAAAACTTGAAGATATAGTTCCCGTAGAAGAACAAAGTGCCGACGGCACACCTAAAACTTCTTTTGACCTGCTGGTGGAACGCATACAAAAAATTCAGGATGACCTTGCCCACGAAGCGGAAACCGAAGAAGAAAAAGCCTTTACAGAGGCTGCGGAAGAACATCTTGAAATATTGAAGGAGATACCGAAAAATGATTGACCCAATTGCAAAACTGCTCGGTGAGTGGTCTCAAAATTTAAACGCATATTGCGTTATTTTCAGAATACTTTTGTCCGTTATAATATCGGCAATTATCGGATGCGAACGTTCGGGAAAGCGTCATTCCGCAGGACTCCGTACCTTTATCCTTGTTTCCCTTGCCACAACCGTGACAATGCTTCTTGATAAATACCTTATAGCCGATACGAATTCCGACTTTTATATTCTCTCGTGTGCAGGTATTATCGGCGTTGCGGTAATCAGCGTGCATTCATTGCTTGTGAGTTCCAGAAGCCAGATAAAAGGACTTACCACCGCAGTCGGAATGTGGGCGTGTGCGATTATCGGTCTTACCTCGGGTGCGGGTTTTTATACGGCAACGCTCGTAGGATTTGTAATACTCTTGTGTAGCCTTTCCCTCTTCCCCGCAATGGAAAGATATCTCAAAAACCGTTCAAACCATTTTGAAATTCACCTTGAACTTAAAAGCAGTAAATACCTTCAAAACTTCGTAAGTACCATCCGTCGTCTTGACCTTAAAATCGACGACATCGAACTCAATCCGGCATACGCCGACTCGGGTCTCAGCGTTTATTCCATAGCGATAACCATAGGAAACGACGAACTCAAAAAATATAAAACACATACGGAAATAATCGAAGCACTCAGAAGCCTCGACTATATATACCATATCGAAGAAATGTGGCTTTGATTTTGTTTCCGAACAAAAAGCAAAAGGGAGAGGCAAAGCCTCTCCCTTTGAATTATTCTGCATTTTCGTAAGCACCTGCATTTTCGGCAAGTTTGTTGATTGCATTTTGTAAATCATCGGTCGAAAACGCATAACAGTATTTACCATCTCTGTTGACCGCAACGTGCATATTGTATTCATTCTCACCCTGTACGATAACGATGGTTGTATGACAGCCGTCATTTGTCTCTTTTCCGATATTTTCAAATGATGAAGAAAAAATTATATCCATAATTTCATCAATATCGGATTTGTCATCAACGGTAAAATAAAACGGTGAACCCGAGCCGTTGTCAAACGTCACTTCAATCCTGTCTGTCTCGTCCCGTGTCATATCCGAAAACTGCGAAAAATCGGTAATGCTCTTAATCTCTTTTGCACAACCCAATAAACCAAACGTAATACATAAAATAATTACTCCGCCAATAATTCCGAAAATTTTCTTCATATCACTCTATCTTAACCCCCACTCCCGTAAGTGTATTCCAATATCCGCTACAATCAATATTTTGGGCAAATCCCCCCGACAGATAAATATCCGTCGGGGGTACTCTTTATTGTAATTCAATTATTTTTAGCCGAAATAAATTCAGTCTTTCTTCTTTGAAAGAACAAATCCTGCGGCCATTGCCGTTGCAAGTCCTATAAATCCAATACCGATAACCGAACCGCAACCGCCCTTTTCGTCGTCGCCATCTCCGTTGTCGTCAACGTTCGGCTCTGTTTGACCCTCATTTATAACAGTCTCATCCTCGGTAGTAACCTCATCGGGTGCCTCGGTGATTAACTCTCTCGTCTCACCGCATACCTTGCATACCGTATCGCTCTCAGACTCATATACGTGTCCCAAAGCAACGCCGTCCGTTTCTCCGCAAGACGTACAAGTCTTGGGTGCCGTGCAAGTAGCGTCAATCCACTTGTGTCCCAAAGCCTCGCCCTCGGATACACTGCATACCGCACAATGCTTTGCACCTGTGCAGTTGGCGTCTACCCATTTGTGACCCAAAGCATCGACGTAACTGTCAATCAACGTGTACTTGCAAACTTTGCATATGTGCTTTGTGTATCCTTGTTTTACGCAAGAAGGATAGAAAGTTGTGTCATCATAGTCGTGACCTTTTGCATTCACGTAAGTGTCTTTGTAACCGTCACCACACTCGCAGGTATGCGTCGTGTAACCACGTTCCGTACAAGTAGGCTCTGTCACAACAGATGTGTATTTGTGTTCCGTAGCGTCCGTGTAATCTCCTGTGTAACTGTCACCGCAAACACATGTGTAAGTCGTGTATCCACGCTTTGTGCAGGTAGGAGCGGTCACGGCAGGTGTGTATGTGTGTGCAATCTTTTCAGTGTAATTGCCAATGTAACTTTCTCCGCAAGCACATGCGTAAGTTGTAAATCCAACCCTTGTACACGTGGGTTCCGTCACGTTTTCCGTGTAATTGTGTGGTGTTTTTTCGACGTAATTGCCGATGTATTTGTCACCGCAATTGAGACATTCGTAAGTTGTATAGCCACGTTCCGTACATGTGGGTTCTGTCACCGTTTCCTTGTAGCTGTGATTGCAACTCTCAGGCGTAAATTCTTGCTTGCAGTTGTCGCAAACACCGTCACGGTCCTCATCTTTGTGACCTGTCGGTTGAACGTAATTGTCCGTGTAAGAATCTCCGCACGTGCAAGTATACGTCGTGTATCCACGCTCTGTACATGTGGGTGCAGTTACGGCAGACGTGTAACTGTGTGCTATCTTTTCAGTGTAGTCTCCGATATAACTTTCAACGCAATAAGAACACGTGTAAGTCGTGTATCCACGCTCCGTGCAAGTGGGTTCCGTCACCTTTGACGTGTAGTTGT
>CAZGJC010000013.1:0-27425 GCA_964526505.1 uncultured Clostridium sp. | reverse complement strand
GTCGTGTATCCACGCTCCGTGCAAGTGGGTTCCGTCACCTTTGACGTGTAGTTGTGTCCTGTTTTATCCGTGTAATTGTCTTTGTAATTGTCTCCGCACTGACAAATATGATACGTGTAACCTTGCTCCGTGCATGATGGTTTAATTACGCTGACTTCGTATGTGTGACCCGTTGCCTGAACGTAATCTGCGTTGTACGTGTCACCGCAATCATGGCAAATGTAAATTGTGTATCCTCTTTCGGTACACGTAGGTTCAATAACCTCGGTGTAGTATTGGTGACTTGTAACTCCAACGTAATCGTCCTTGTAACTGTCACCGCACGTGCACATGTGAAGCGTGTAACCTTGCTCTGTGCAAGTCGGTGCTATCACCTTTTCCGTGTACTTGTGACCCGTTGCCTCAACGTAAGTGTCATTGTACGTGTCTCCGCAAGAACATGTGTGCTTTGTATAACCCTGTGCGGTACACGTCGGCAAAACAACACTTATAATGTAGTTATGCTCGTGTTCGCCTTGCTCTTTTTCGGCATATAAATGTGAGGGATATCTGCTGCTCGCCGTTGAGATGGTATTTGTACTGAACGTTGAATATGTATCGCTTGTTCCCATATAATATTCAGTACCATCAACTGTCGCAACAAACGTGTTGTACGTGCTGTTCCACTTGAACGTCGTTCCGCTCGCATCGTAGTAACTGCTGTTCGAACCCTCGTTTATGCAAAGACTTATGAAAGTTTTGTTGTCCTTGGTCTCCTTATAAACGCAGAAATATGTTTTTACGTTGCTTGCATTATAGAAATATAACTTGTATCCACCGCTTACCTGCTCAACGTAAACGTCCTTTGACTGCGACGAATCCTCGGTTGTTCCCAAATACCACGGCGTTTTTTCACTTGAAATTGTTCCGTTAAAATATAAAGGTGTGGACTTGTCCATTCTCAACTTGTACGCAACGCCCGACTCGGGAGTAGTCACCATAACAAGACTGTCACCGCTCGTGTTGCCGTCACCTGTGCTGTCTCCGCCGGGATTAGCGGTCACACCGTCGCTACCCTTTTGTGAAGGTGTGGTAATTCCTTCGGGGACGTCTTGTCCGAATAAAAGCCAAGCATATTCGGGATAGTCAACGAATACGTTACGTGTTCCGGTAATGGACTGAACTGCGTCGTTTCTTCCCATTTCCCACGTGTCAACAGGGTCTTCTTCCATCCATTGAAGAAGTACGCTGAGGTTCTCCATAACGCCCTGCTTACCCCATACAGTGCCGTACTGACTGTTTCCCTGTGTATTACCCCAGCGAACGTAAACGTATAAAAATATACGTGCAACGTCTCCTTTAAGCGACGAAGGAGGAGTCTCGCAGTCAGGGTTATAATATCCCGACGATTGACCGTATGCCATGTTTCCACGACTGGTGTTTTCGCTCTCAGCCGTAGGACGAAGCATCATAATATCGTTTTCGTCATTTCCGTTAAGTCCTTTACTGTTAGGCCACGTGTGTTCACGATTCCAACCTTGTCCCCAAGTACCGCTGAGCGTCGTTCCTGAATAGAAAGAAGATATTTTACTGTAATCACTGAGTTGACAGTCGGTATATTTGTATAAATTCTTTGTTGCATTATAACTTGTCTCATAAGTGTGTTTACTCTTCATCAACGTTTGAAGTGACTTATAAAGTTCGCTACTCGATGCGTTGTTCTGACTGCTTCCGCCCTCCAATTTTGACAATGTTTCAAAACTGTATTCTTCGGAATAAAATCCGTTTGCGTACGGTGATAGGAACACACATACCTCGCCTCTGTATCCCCAGTTTGCCGTATACTTGCCACTCGTTACGTATTTAACGTCCGAAGCAGAAGTATACCCTGAACCCGTAGTGGTGTTGCTTGCCGCCGACACCCAAAGCGGACGTATTCCGACGAACACGGCAAGTACCATAAAGAAAATAAGTACCGCCGACACTGTGCGTTTGGTAGATTTTGTCATAAATAAAGTCTCCGTTTCATTTTGTTGTGTATATACATTATAGCATATCCGTATAAGAATTTAAAGTGGTATTTGACTTAAATTTGTCGTTTTTCAAATACCGAATGTATACTTTTTAACCAATATTCACGTCAGCGAAAAATAACAATCGTATACGGCGGAATGTTCATCTCACCCGTCTCCTCGTCGTATTCGACCGTGTACTTGTTCCCGTAAGCCGACGTACCGCAAATAGCCGTCTTTCCCGCCAACTCGTCCGCAAGTTTTACGCTTGCATAACCGTCGTCAAGACTTTTGGCAAGATTGATAATTATAATTATCTCCTCGTCTCCGTAAGTCTTTTTGATAATGCCCACACTCTCGTCACCGTCGTACGCCACCTGTTCTGCCTTGCCCCTTGAAAGTGACGGCAAACAGTTTCGTAAATTCAGCATTTGCCTGTAATAGTTGTAAATACTTCCCTCGTCCGCCTCTTGTACGGCAACAGAGGCGTAGTCGTAAGCGTCTTTTGCGTCCAAATCCGTCATGGCACCGGCATATCCGTCACTTTGCGAATTGTCCCAAAGCATAGGTAAAAGATTTGTTCCGGACGCCGTGGGACTTACCATACCTATTTCATCTCCGTATAGCGTCGATATACTTCCGTTCATTATCATCTGTAAACCGCAAAGCATTTTTATCTGTGCAATACCGTTCATATAACTTGCAACCCTGTTGCTTGTAGCTTCGCTTGATATGTACGTGCCGAGATTTGTTTGAGAAAATAAAGAATTTTTCCCCATTTCCTCGCATAGCAAATTACCGTTTTCTATTTTGAGCATCTCCGATAAAAATCCCGTTCCGTCGCCTCTGCCGTATACTTGAATGCAGTCAACGTCGAGTTTCGTATATCGTGTAAGTAATTCGTCGTCGTTTATACCCAACTCCGCTATCACGTAGCAATCCGACTTAATGCTTTTCGCCGTCTTTGCGATGCTTTTCACCGACTCAACGTTTTCGTCGTCTCCGTCGGCATAACCGTCTGCACCGACAAGTCTCACCCCGTCGGCATGTAAACTTTCAAGACAGTATTTTAAAACGTCGCTTGCAATATCGCAAACACCGCCCGAGAAATCGGATTTTGAAAACTTTACGTCAATTATAACTTCAAGACCCTCTTCGTGTGCCGAACTTGTCAGTTCAATCACGTCATTTTCTTCTCCTACCTCTCCCGAGACAGAGAAAACGCCCGAATCACGCTCCAAAACGTCCGACAGCCAAATGCCACCGTAGCCTAAACCCTTTATGTACGAAAGTTTCCCCGATAATCCGATAATGTCGCCAATACCGTCGCCGTCCGAATCAAAGAAAGACTTTACGTATACCTGATACCAGTTCTTGCATTCGTCGTCAATTCCGTGGGCTTCGAGTTTCACGGATTGGTTGCCACCGCCGGTCAAACCCTCCGTCTGCCCCTCGCCTGTGCCGTTGGTTTTCGAACAACAGCAAAACGATAAAAGCACGCAAACAATCAAAATTACCGCATTTATTTGTTTTTTCATATTTAACAATCCTTGGAATAATATTTTCTGGGTACTGCTAAAATTATTTTATATTACTTCATACGTAAAAACAAGTTTTTTGTGTAAACATATGAAAAAATCGACTGAATTTGTCGAAAAAAGAACGAAACACCGCCGAAAGAAACACTTTCGGCGGTGTTGTATGTAATCTTAATCTTTTAAAACCTTGGCAAATATAAGTATTTCAATTACTATGCCGGCAACACAGTAAATGCTGAGCAATGAACCTGCAAGACTGAAAATAATGCCCAAAAACGGAATGCGACATAAAATGCCTATAATAGCACCGCCAATCGCTCCGCCAACGAGATAAATCAATATACCTATAATAAGATTTGCAACCGTATCCGCATATTTAAATGAAAGCGGAAAGAGTTTTCTTAAAGTCTCCATAATATCCTCCGAAAAATAAGATGATTAAGACAAAATTTCAAAAATAAAAGCAGGCACGTCTGCCTTCTGACAAACATACCTGCTTTGAGAAAAGACAAATATATTTTTATTACTTATATTTTCTCTTGCGTGCAGCCTCAGACTTCTTCTTACGCTTTACGCTCGGCTTTTCATAATGCTCTCTCTTACGAAGTTCGGTGAGAATTCCCGAACGAGCACACTGACGCTTAAAGCGACGGAGTGCACTGTCAAGGGACTCGCCGTCTTTAACCTTTACTTCTGCCATGTCTTTTTCACTCCCCTCGCACTTACGTATTTACTCTTGGGTTTTTCCCAATCATACCTTGTTATTATACACTATAAAAATCCTTTTGTCAATATCTAACGCACAAAAATTTTGCTTTTTCGTGTGCTGTGCCTTATCTTACGACAATGTTTATAATTCTCTTCGGAACGACAATTTCCTTGACAATCGTCTTTCCCTCGATAGCAGCGGCAACTTTCGGGTCTGCCTTTGCCTGCGATACGGCTTCGTCGTTTGAAGCGTCGGCATTTATCATTATGGTCGCTTTGAGTTTGCCGTTTACCTGAACTGCCATTTCTATTGTAGAATCAACGGTTTTTGCCTCGTCGTATTCGGGCCATTGTGCAAGCGAACAGAATCCGCTCTCGCCCGTTGCCTCCCAAAGTTCCTCACATATGTGAGGTGCAATAGGACAAAGCAGACGAATAAATACCTTGTATTCCTCCACCGTAAGACTTCCTGCGTCGGATATTTCATTAAGCAATCCCATAAGAGACGCTATCGCCGTGTTAAACTTCATTTCCTCTATGTCCGAACCGACCTTCTTTATGGTCTTGTGGAAAAGAGACGTAAGCTTCGGCGTTTCTCCGTGACCGCTGACCATTCCCTGTAAGTCGCAAACTCTCTCTATAAATCTCTTGCAACCCTTAACCGAGTTGTCGGACCAAGGAGCGGCGGCACCGTAGTCGCCCATAAAGAGAATGTATGTTCTGAGAACGTCCGCACCGTACTTGTCAACCACTTCGTTGGGGTCAACCACGTTGCCCTTTGACTTCGACATTTTTTCGCCGTCCGCACCGAGAATAAGTCCCTGTGCCGTTCTCTTGGCATAAGGCTCGTCAGTCGGCACTTCGCCGATATCATAAAGGAACTTGTGCCAGAAACGTGAATATATCATATGACGGGTTACGTGTTCCATACCGCCGTTGTACCAGTCAACGGGAAGCCAATATTTGAGCTTTTCGGGGTCTGCGATTTTCTCCGTGTTGTGCGGATCAATGTATCTGAGGAAATACCACGAAGAACCTGCCCATTGAGGCATGGTGTCAGTCTCTCTCTTTGCGTCGCCTCCGCACTTCGGACATTTGCAATTTACAAATGATTCGACTTTTGCAAGCGGACTCTCTCCGCCCTCGCCGGGAACAAATTCGTCCATATCGGGGAGTCTGAGCGGAAGTTCCTCTTCGGGAACCGTGACCATTCCGCACTTGGGACAATGTACTATCGGAATAGGTTCACCCCAATATCTCTGACGGTTGAACGCCCAGTCTTTCATCTTGTACTGAACGCCCGCTTCTCCGATTTTGTTCTCTTCAAGATATTCAACCATTCTCGCAATGGAGTCTTTTTTGTTGTCATATCCGTTGAGGAAATCGGAATTTACCATCTCTCCGTCGCCCGAATATGCAGCCTCTTCGATATTTCCGCCTTTTATAACTTCAACAATATCTATTCCGAACTTCTTTGCAAACGCCCAGTCACGTTCATCGTGTGCCG
Organism: uncultured Clostridium sp.; assembly: GCA_964526505.1. GTDB lineage: Bacteria > Bacillota > Clostridia > Oscillospirales > CAG-272 > SVTX01. The sequence continues at coordinate 21,681 of CAZGJC010000013.1, read as the reverse complement.
GAACCGCCATAATAGCACCCGTTCCGTAACCCATCATTACGTAATCGGCGGCGTAAATCGGAATTTCTTTTCCCGTAACGGGGTTAATTCCGCATATTCCCTGAACTTTAATTCCTGTTTTGTCTTTGTTGAGTTGTGTTCTTTGGAACTCCGTTTTCTTCGCGCATTCTTCACGGTAAGCGTCAATTTCAGCCGAGTTTTCAATCTGTTCCCTGCAAGTTTCAAGTATCGGATGCTCGGGAGCGATTACCATAAACGTAACTCCGAAAAGCGTGTCGGGACGAGTCGTGTAAATTCTGAGAGTTTCGTTTGTTCCCCCTACCTTGAAGTTTACAAACGCACCTGTGGACTTGCCTATCCAGTTTATCTGCTGTTGCTTTACGTTGGGCAAATAGTCAACTCCGTCAAGACCCGAAAGCAATCTGTCGGCATATTTGGTTATGCGGAGATACCAAACGTCTTTCGACTTCTGTATAATGTCGCTTCCGCAAATATCGCACTTGCCACCCTGTGAATCCTCGTTTGAAAGAACGACTTTGCAGTGCGGACAGTAGTTTACAAGAGCGGTGTCTCTGAAAACAAGACCCTTTTTGAACATCTGAATGAAAATATATTGTGTCCATCTGTAATAGTCTTCATCCGTCGTGTCAATTGTTCTTGTCCAGTCGAATGAAAATCCCACTCTTTTAAGTTGGCTTGTGAATTTTTCTATGTTTCTGTCGGTGAGTATTCTCGGATGTGTGTTGAACTTTATCGCCGAGTTTTCGGTAGGTAAACCGAAAGCGTCGAATCCTATCGGGAAAAGAACGTTGTAACCTTGCATTCTTCTCTTTCTGCTTATAACTTCAAGACCCGAATATGCCTTAATGTGTCCCACGTGCATACCCGCACCGCTCGGATAAGGGAATTCCACAAGACCGTAAAACTTCGGTTTTTCGGAATTATCGCACGCTTCGAAAATATGTGACTGCTCCCAACGGTCTTGCCACTTCTTTTCAATTGATAAATAATCGTACTTCATTTTTCAATCTCCTCTGAAATATTTTATCTTGAATATTTTACGTATTGAACGCCGTACCCAAAATCGAGACTTGCCACGCCGTCATCCGCATTTTCGCCGATTACGACTTGCTCGTATACCGAAAAATCAAAATACCGCCGTCTCCGAAAACAGAGACGGCGGTAAAAACCTCCGTGGTACCACTCTGATTAAGATGCCGAAAATGACACCTTCACTCAAAAATCCGATAACGGCGGATTGCCGTCTTGCTTACAGCCGTATGCCAAAAGCGTGCGGTTTCAACTTGAAACTTGGGAATGAGTAAGAAAATCTCACCTGCCGACTCTCACCGAACGCCGACTCTCTGAAAAGCGTAAAACTTTCTCTGTTTCCGTCATAGTCTTTAAAATTCTTCAATTCAAAAATTTATATCAATATTATAATGCACCCGTGCGATTTTGTCAAGTAAAATATTTTGATAAATCGGATTTCACTCTCAAATCCCGCACGTTATTTTCTTTTGAGTTTTCCGATAACTTTTCCGCAACAGGAAACGTCCTCAAAATTTTTGAGTAATATGGGCTGGTATTCGGGATTTAACGAGCAAAGCCTGTCACCCTCGTATTTTTTGAAATATCCGTCTCCGTCAAGTATAAATATACCGAGTTCTCCGTACTCAACGGAATCACACTCCTCAATAAGCAATATGTCCCCGTCTTTGTACTTCGGTTCCATACTGTTTCCCTTGATACGTAAAGCAAAATCCGCATTTTGTGTTTGTGCGGTTGCGGGGATGGTTATCATAACCGACTCCGTGTCCGATAAAAACACCCCTGTTCCTGCGGATACGGGAAGTTCGTAAAGATCAATCTTTCTCTTTTCAAGACCTGCCGCCGCCTTTATGGACTCACGCCTTAAAATCGTCGCACCCGATTTTCCGATTTGCGAATTGCGACGGCGTGAAATCACGTCAAGTCCGCTTTCCGCAATCCTTTCCGCTTCCTTGTTTATAACAATGCCGACAAGTTCCCTGCCGTGCTTGTCAAGTTTGCGGTAATTTTCTATCAGCGTCATTTCACTCTCTTCAAGCGTGTAGTTGTTGGTGTTTTCGGGAATGCCGGTCAGTACGTAGTCAAGCGAACAACCGAGTGCGTCGCATATTGCCACAATATTGGCAAGTTTCGGAGAATCGCTTATACCCGCAAGAATTTTCGAAAGCGTTCCCAGTGGTATCCCCGTCATATCACTGAGCATGTCATTGGTTATCTTTTTTTCGCTTTTAATGCTTTTTATTCTGTCAATATACGTTCCTTCCATTTTAAATACCCCCTATGTAATCGCCCTGTATACGCAAAGCGGAATTTTTCCTCTTATGATATTATTTTATCATATATTTTCTCTTTTGTAAATAGTTTTTTGAAAAAATTTTCTATTTTTGAAAAATAAGTGTTGACAAATGTCGTTTTTGGTGTTATAATGCAGTTACAATAGTTCCGAAACAAGAATTATACTTCGCAAATCGCAAGTATTTTTCCGCTTTGAGAACAAGTTGTTTTCCGAATTAAATAAAATTTCGTATAAATCGAAAGGAATAAAATATGAACGCATATTATAACGATTCTCATTTCAAAAAAACAAGCGTAGAGGATAAAGCGGCAAACGCCGTATGCAAAATAATATCTCTGTTTACAAATAATATCTTCGTCACGGTTCTCAAAATAATTGCCGTAATCTCCGCCATTTGGGGATTTGTTGCCACGGTCGGCAAGGTCAGCGACGGAGAAATGAGTTTTGTCGGCGGTGTTCTCATATGTGCCGTCCTCTCCGTAATCGAAATTTTCGTGATAGGCAGTATGGTCCAAAAAAACGAGTAAATATCTGATATTATTAGTCTAAAATAAATCTGTCCCCCCGTTTTCAAAACACGGCGTCGAACGTAAATCCGACGCCGTGTTTTGCTTTCCAACCCAAAATTTACAAAAAATCTATCAAAACTAAACATTATCCGCTTGTTTTGAAACCTCGCCGATAGTATAATGTTCATAATAAAATTTTGCGGATTTGAGATGAAATCATTTTGCATAAAAAGAAAACGCCCTTGTTGTGCAACTCTACGAATATTTTTTAGAACAAATTGCTCTATTGCCAAAATAAAAATATTATGATATAATAATATGAGTATATTTGCAAAATCACGCAAAAAATGTGTTTATTTTCACCGTACAAGGAGGAACCCCGAATAATGATGAAACGTGCAACAGCCCTTGTTCTCTGTCTTGTTATGCTCATGTCGGTATTCACACTGGCATCTTGCAGTAAGAAAGACACTTCTTACAAGGGACAGTACATAACAATGTATCTCACAGACAATATTTACGACCTCGACCCCGTACACGCATATTATAACGAATCGTCAAGAAATATTGTCAGCCTTTTGTTCGAAACCCTTTTCAAACTTGACGAAAACGGCAAGATAAAGAACGGTCTCGCAAAAGATTACAAAATCATTGAAGATAAAGACGAAAACGAATATAAAATGGAAATCACCTTGGCAGAAACGTTCTGGTCCGATAATACGGAAATTTCCGCCAATGACGTTGTGTTCGCTTGGAAGCGTATTCTTGAAGACAGCAACTCACACGAAGCCGCCGCTCTCCTTTACGACGTCAAAAACGCACGTAAAGTCAAAGAGGGTGATATGACGATCGACGACCTCGGTCTTTACGCCGATAATAAAATCGTCACCATCGAGTTTGAGGGCAAAATAGATTACGACCAGTTCCTCTTGAACCTTACAAGTTTGGCACTCGCTCCTTTGAGCGAAACCTACGTTAAGGCAACGGAAGACTGGGCAAAAAAGGGTGCCACAATGGTTTGCAGCGGTCCTTTCAAGCCGTCGAGATTTAACTTTGTCGAAGACGAAGACGTTCAGTATGAGGACACGGAATTCGATATCATAAGAGAAGAAGTCGATGACGACGGAACTAGCAGTGATAACCCTTATCACGGCGAAGTCATATCGGGCAAAAAATACTTCAATCAACAAACAATCAGCAGTTTCATTCTTGAAAGAAATACTTACTATTTCAGAAATTCCGCAGACGAGGAAGATATCGACGTCTCCGTAACACCTTATAAGATACTTGTTGACTGCTCGCTCACCGACGAGCAAGTAAAAGAGGCTTATGAGGCAGGACAAATTCTTTACGTCGGAGACATTCCCCTTTCGATACGTAAAGATTACGAAAACGATGAAAATCTCACCGTTAAAGATTCTCTTTCCGCACACACCTATTACCTCAATCAAAACGCAAAAATAAAGAAATTCGGCTCCGAAGACGGAGAGGCAATATTCGCAATTAAGGAAGTAAGACAAGCACTTTCCATGGCAATCGACCGTCAGGCGATTGCAGATATGGCTGTTTTTGCGGAAGTGGCAACAGGTCTTGTTCCGAGTGGCGTATTCTCATCGGGTTCAACAAAAGAAACTTTCCGTGAAATTTGTTCCGCTAACTATTCCACTCTCACAAAGGATATGGATAAGGCAAAGAAACTTCTTGACGACGTCGGCATCGACGCAGAAGATTATTCTTTCTCAATCACCGTTGCGGCGTATGATGAAGTGCACGTTGCAATTGCCGAACAGGTTGCACAGGCTTGGGGTGAGAGCGGACTCGGATTTAACGTTGAAATAAAACTCAGAGGAACAATAGCAAATAACGACTATTTCAAAAACACCACAAGCATTCCCACCGATATTTGCGACGACCTTTATGCACAAGATCTCCGCTCGGGCGACTTCGAAGTTATCGCTCTTGACACGGTAGCATCGGCGGCAACGGCATATGCAGTGCTTGCTCCTTATGCAAAGTCCTTCTCCGGAAACGCAATTACAACCGAAAAGGTTGAAACCGAAAATTCCCAAACAACGTTGTATTATCTCACTCCCCATATAACGGGTTACGATTCGGAAGAATATAATTCCCTTATGGATAAAATATTCGATGAGAAAACACTCCATAACAGAAACGATAACCTTATTGAGGCTGAGAAAATACTTATGGATGATATGCCTGTAATTCCCGTAATATTCAATAAGCAGGCATCTCTCAAAAACGAATCTCTCAACTTGAAAGATAAAACTCTCTGGTGGAACAAGAACACGGATTACTACACTCTGACAAACTTCAAGAAAATGACAGTCAAGAATTATGACGAATACCTTGAAACTTGTGCGAATTATATATCCGAACATTTCGAAACTTTCAAAACAAACAGGTTCTCTTACTTCTACACGTTCATCGATTTGACAATCGAAGAATTCAAGAAAGCAAATTCAAGTTACTCTTACCTCTTCCAAACAGAGGGAGAATAAGTGAATTACCTGCTGATTGCGTAAAAACGCAATCAGCAGGTTTTTTTCAACAGTTTTTTTGATAAAATCGTAGACAATCCGATGCTTGTGTGATATAATGTATCTGGATATTGTCAATTTTATTATAATGAAGTAATTGTATTTTAACACACGCAGATAATAAAATTTATCTCTTGCCAAAAGGAGATTTCGATATGGAAATAATTCCTTTGTACCCCGAGTCGTTCGGGTCGAATTGCTACGTTGTCGTATCAAACGGTCACGGTGCGGTTATCGACCCGAGTGTTCCGACACAGGAAATACTAAATACGCTTGCGAAAAATAACGCAACACTTGAAAAAATAATTCTCACGCACGGACATTTCGACCATATTCTGTCCGCAGACGAATTGAGAAACAAAACAAACGCACCGCTCTCGATTCACGAGTACGATGCCGAGTTGTTGACCGATAGCCGAAAAAACGCATATTCTGTGTTCTATCGCACGCCGAAAGTATGGCGTCCGGCAGAAAAGACTTTCACCGACGGTGATAAAATTCCGCTCGGCGATACGTGCATAGAAGTAATACATACACCGGGTCATACACGTGGCAGCGTGTGTTTGCTTGCAGATGATGCGATGTTTACGGGAGATACGCTTTTTGCGAAAAACGTAGGCAGATGCGATCTGTACGGCGGTAATATTTCGGATATGCGTGCATCGCTCAAACGCCTCCGAGGATATGATAAGAATTTGAAAATATATCCGGGACACGAAAAAATATCAATTCTCTCTCACGCACTTGACGTGGTGAGTTACTATTGCTAAAATAAATTTACGTAAAGGATTAGAAAAATGGACTTTAATTACCTATCAGAATTGCTCTTCCCTCAAATAACACAAACCCCGTCGGATATTGAAGCACAATATCCTCCACGCAATCTTCCCGAAGGTGCGAAAGTCACGAGATTTGCTCCCAGCCCCACAGGCTTCGTTCATTTCGGCGGTCTCTTCCCCTCCACAGTCGGCGAACGCTTGGCACATCAGTCAAACGGCATATTCTACCTCAGAATAGAAGATACCGACGCAAAGCGTGAAGTTGAAGGTGCGGCAGAGGGACTTATAAAAACTCTTGCACGCTACGGTATAGAGTTTGACGAGGGAGCTATCCTTGACGCAAACGGCAAAATATCCGACAGCGGAATTTACGGACCTTATAAACAAAGCAAGCGAGGATTGATTTACCAAACCTACGCAAAGCAACTTGTCCGTGAGGGTAAGGCATATCCCTGCTTTACAACGGAAGAAGAACTTGACGAACTTCAAGCAATAGATAAAAAACAAGAAATCAAAAACACGGATTGGCACGTAGCTGCAGAGCAAAAACGTGCGACAATGCTCGCCGGACGCAACTTCACCATTGAAGAAGTGGAGGAACACCTCAAAAACAATCATCCTTTCGTTCTTCGTATACTTGCAGACGGCGACAGCGATAAAAAAATAAAGTTTACCGACCTTGTAAAGGGTACAATGGAAATCCCCGAAAACGACGAAGACTTCGTACTTCTCAAATCCGACGGAATACCCACGTACCATTTTGCTCACGCAGTAGATGACCACCTTATGGGAACAACTCACGTAATACGTGGCGAAGAATGGCTTCCCAGTCTCCCCAAACACGTACAACTTTTCAGATACCTCGGATTTAAACTTCCAAAGTATATGCACATCGCCCAGATTATGAAACTCGACGAATGCGGAAACAAGAAAAAACTCTCCAAGCGTGATATGGGTGCGAATATGGACGACTACACACGCATGGGCTACACTCCCGAAGCGGTTTGCGAATACGTTATGACGTTGCTCAACTCAAACTACGAAGAGTGGCGTATGCAAAATCCCGATAAATCTTATAAAGATTTCCCGTTCAATATAAAGAAAATGTCGGTTTCGGGTTGCCTTTTCGACTTCAATAAACTCGACGACGTGTCCAAAAATGTCATCTCCCGTATGTCGGCGTCCGAAGTCACAAAGAAAGTCACCGACTGGGCATTGGAATTTGACCCCGAATTCGGCGCCGAACTTGCACAAAATGCCGACTACGCAGAAAAAATATTCGCAATAGGCAGAGGTGGCAAAAAGCCGAGAAAAGACCTTACCACTCTTGCCGATGCAAAACCTTATATGGGATTTTTCTTTGACAAATTCTATTCCGTCATCGACGCATACCCCGACACATTTGATAAATCCGATATCATAACAACCCTTGAAAAATTCAAGGCAACTTATGACGAGGGAGACGATATGAACACGTGGTTTGAAAAAGTCAAAACAATCGCCGAAAGCCTCGGATATGCCTCCGATATGAAAGCGTATAAAGCAACGCCCGACGCATTCAAAGGAAACGTTGCGGATATAAGTATGTTCATTCGTGTTGCAATAACAGGAAAAACCAACGCTCCCGATCTCTACACCGTAATGCAAATTCTCGGTTCAAGCAAGAGTATGGAACGTATAGATAATATAATAAATTCACTCAAATAAGACACTAGTCGAAAATCCCGAAAGGACAAAACAATGGAAGAGATCATAAACGGTAATTTTATACACGACATAATCGACGAAGATTTGAGAAACAACCCCAACCTCAAAATCCACACTCGTTTTCCACCCGAACCTAACGGATATTTGCACATAGGTTCGGCAAAAGCGATAATGATAAACTACGAAACCGCAAAAAAATACGGCGGTAAATTCAATCTTCGATATGACGACACCAACCCCGCAAAGGAAGACAACGAATATGTCGAATCCATTTACGAGGATTTGACTTGGCTCATCGGTGAAGAACCCAACGGCGGTATTTTCTACGGTTCCGACTACTTTGATACTTGCTATGAGTGTGCCGTAAAACTCATCAAAGAGGGCAAGGCGTACGTGTGCGACCTTTCCGCCGACGAGATGAAAGAATACAGAGGAACTCTCACGGAGAAAGGTAAAGATTCTCCTTACAGAAACCGTTCCGTAGAAGAAAACCTTGACCTTTTCGAGAGAATGAAAAACGGCGAGTTCCCCGACGGTTCGAGAACCTTGCGTGCAAAAATAGATATGGCGTCTCCCAACTTCAATATGCGTGACCCGGCCATTTACCGTATCGTTCATACTTCACACCACCGTCAGGGCGACAAGTGGTGCATATATCCGCTTTACGACTTTGCACACCCCATTCAGGACGCAACCGAGGGTATAACTCACTCTCTTTGCTCACTTGAATTTGAAAACCACCGTCCTCTTTACGAGTGGGTTATAAATAACACAATGCCCGAGGCTTTGACCAAACAGAGAGAATTTTCACGTTTGAATATTACAAACACGGTAATGTCAAAGCGTTATCTCCGTTACCTTGTAGAAAACGATATGGTTGACGGCTGGGACGACCCCCGTCTCCCCACACTTTGTGCTTTGCGTAGAAGAGGATACACACCCGAATCTATTCGTGCGTTTGTAAGAGGAATAGGCGTTTCAAAATCAGACAACCTTGTAAGTCTCGGACAACTTGAAGCATGCATTCGTGACGAACTCAACGACGTTGCACCTCGCCGTGTCTGCGTTGTAAATCCCATAAAAGTAGTGATCACGAACTACCCCGAGGACAAGGAAGAAATTTTCGAACTTCCCAATCATCCTCAGCACCCCGAAACAGGCACGAGAGAAGTTAAATTTACAAGAGAATTGTATATCGACGCCGACGACTTTGCGGAAGTTCCGCCTCCGAAGTTTTTCAGAATGAAACCCGACGGCGAAGTCAGACTTATGGGTTCATATATCGTTAAATGCAACGAAATCATCAAAAACGATGACGGAAGCGTAAAAGAAATTCACTGCACCGCAGACATCGAAACACGCAACGGCAATCCCGCAGACGGTAGGAAAATAAAAGGAACTATCCACTGGGTAAGTGCCAAATACTGCGAGGATATAACCCTCAATCTCTATGACAAACTCTTTACAATCGACAACGTCGGAGACATCCCCGAGGACAAGACCTACAATGACTATCTCAATCCGAACTCCCTTATAAGCATCTCCCACGCAAAGGCGGAGCCTGCAATTGCAAATGCAAAATCGGGTGATAAATTCCAGTTCGTAAGAATGGGCTACTTCTGCAAGGATACAAAACACGACGGCACTTTCAACAGAGTAGTCAGTCTAAAAGACAGTTTTTCGGCAAAGAAATAACTTACCTTTTTTGAAACTTACCTTTTTTGAAAAGAAAGCCAAAAAACTTCTTACCTTTTTTTGAAAAAAAGGTAAGCCAAAAAACTTTCTCACAATTTTTTTGAAAAAAAGTAAGCCTATATTCTCCTTACCTTTTCAAAACATCCCCGAAAGGAGTCATTATGCCATCACGTATAAATCCGTCGCTTCCGCTTATCATCTTCACGATTTACGTCCTTGCAATTTCCCTGATTTCAATAATCGTTTGTATTTGGGATAAAAGAATTTCAAAGAAAAACCGTGTTGAACTTCGTATTCCGGAAAAGGTATTGCTTATTCTTTCCGCTCTCGGAGGCTCGGTTGCGATGCTCTTGTGTATGCTTATAATCCGACACAAAACGAAGCACGTCAAATTTATGCTCGGAATCCCCCTGATTATAATTTTGCAATTCATCGCTGTGTTCGCATTGTTCCACCTCGGTCTCTTCTCTTTTGTATAATAAACACAAAAGAAACCTTGCACGTATACCTTTAATTTCGCAATTTCAACACTTGCACAAATTCGGAATTGATGTTATAATTATTATTGATATAATATTTAAATGCCGTGAAAAAGACAGCCAAACGTAAAAACAGCATCACAGAGAGTCAAACGTCGGTGAAAGTTTGATATGCGAGACGCAAGGCATTTCCCTTTGGAGCAGATTCGAAAAAAACGACAAAATCGTGAGTAGTCGAATACGTAACACCTGCGTTAAAGGTACAGAGCGTTGACTTATTGCCTCGGCAAAAAGTCAAAAATCGGGTGGTACCACGGAATTTTTTCGTCCCAATTCTTCGGAATTGGGACGTTATTTTTTAACCGCACAAAAAAGTAAATTATGAAAGGACTAAATAAAAATGAGAGACATCCTCAAAAAAATCAAGCAGGACGCCTTAGAGCAAATAACCGCAGAAGACACAGATGACGGCAAACTCGAAGCGTTCCGTGTTAAATACCTCGGAAAAAAAGGCGAACTCACAGCAGTTTTGCGTGGAATGGGTCAACTTTCGGCAGAAGAGCGACCCGTTATAGGTCAGATTGCCAATGAAGTAAGAACAAAAATCGAAGAAGCGATTGCCGAAAAGAAAAAAGAACTTCAAGCAAAATCGCTTGAAAACAAACTCAAACGTGAAAAGCTCGACGTCACCGTTCCCGGCACGTCGCACAAGGTCGGTCACCGTCACCCCTTGACACTTGTTCAAAGAGACCTTGAAGACATATTTATGGGAATGGGCTTTTCCATTGCGGAAGGACCCGAAGTTGAATACGATTACTATAACTTCAAAGCCCTCAATATCCCCGAAAATCACCCTGCAAGAGATACGCAGGATACGTTCTATATAACCGAAAACATACTTCTCCGTTCGCAGACTTCTCCCGTTCAGGCGAGAACTATGGAAGTTCAAAAACCGCCTATCAGAATAATCTCCCCCGGAAGAGTTTACAGAAGCGACGCCATGGATGCAACCCACAGCCCTCTCTTCCATCAAATGGAAGGACTTGTAGTTGACGAGGGTATCACTATGGGTGACCTCAAAGGAATGCTTGAAACTTTTGCAAAAGCGGAGTTCGGCGAGGACACAAGAATACGTTTCCGTCCCCACCACTTCCCGTTCACCGAACCGTCTGCGGAAGTTGACATTTCCTGCTTTGCATGTGGCGGTAAAGGTTGCCGTCTTTGCAAAGGCGAGGGTTGGATAGAAATCCTCGGTGCCGGTATGGTTCACCCCAACGTCCTCTCAATGTGCGGAATAGACCCCGAAAAATATTCGGGCTTTGCATTCGGCTTGGGTCTTGAAAGAGTAACTATGCTTAAATACCATATCGACGACATTCGTATGTTCTACGAAAACGACGTCAGATTTATAGAACAGTTTTAATTCTGTGAAAAGGAGATAAAAAATGAATCTTTCACTTAATTGGCTTCACGATTTTACAAATACAGACGGAATTTCCACAAAAGAATACTGTGACAGAATGACCGATACAGGTTCAAAAGTCGAGGGATACGAAGTTCTCGGCGAAGATATTCAAAACGTGGTTGTCGGAAAAGTCCTCCAAATGGAAAGACATCAAAATTCCGACCATATGTTCATCTGCCAAATAGATATAGGTAAAGAAAACCCCGTTCAAATTGTAACAGGGGCTCAAAACGTTCACGTCGGTGACCTTGTTCCTGCGGCAATTCCCGTGGCACACCTCCCCGGTGGCGTAACCATTAAACCCGGAAAACTCCGTGGCGTAGAGTCCGACGGTATGCTCTGCTCAATCGCCGAACTCAACCTCACAATTCACGATATGCCCGAAGCGGTCGAAGACGGTATACTTATTCTCGGTAAGGAATACGAAGACAAAGTGGGTATGGATATCAAAGAAGCTCTTATGCTCAACGATACCGTTGTAGAGTTTGAAATAACTTCCAACCGCCCCGATTGCCTGTCCGTAATCGGTCTTGCCCGTGAAACGGCAATATCTTTCGATAAGCCTCTCGATATTCCCGAGCCGACAGTCAAAGATCTCGGCGACGGCGATAAGATCGAAAATTATCTTTCGGTAGCAATAAACGCAAACGACCTTTGTGAGCGTTACAGTGCCAAAGTAGTTAAAAACGTTAAAATAGCCCCCTCTCCGCTCTGGCTCAGAATGAGACTCCGTGCGGCAGGCGTTCGCCCCATCAATAATATCGTAGATATCACAAACTACGTTATGCTTGAATACGGTCAGCCCATGCACGCATTCGACTACGCTTGTCTTGACGGAAACGCAATAAACGTTCGCCGTGCAAATGACGGAGAAAACTTTAAATCTCTTGACGACAAAGACCATACCCTTGACTCTTCAATGCTTGTAATCGCCGACGAGAAAAAAGCGGTCGCACTTGCAGGCGTTATGGGCGGTGCGAACAGCGAAATCAAAGACACAACAACAACCGTTGTTTTCGAGTCCGCTTGCTTCTCGGGTCCCTCTGTACGTGTAACCGCAAAGAAAAACGGTATGAGAACCGAATCCAGTGCAAGATTTGAAAAGGGTCTGGACTGTGAAAACTGTATGGCAGGACTTCTTCGTGCGTGCCAACTTGTGCAAGAACTCGGTGCAGGTGACGTTGTAGACGGTACCATTGACGTATATCCCACAAAGAAGCAACCCACAATTCTCCCCCTTGAAGTAGAAAGATATAATAAATTCCTCGGCGTTGACCTTGACGAAAATTACGTAAAAGACGTACTTACACGCCTTGAATGCAAAATCGAAGATGATAAAATCATCGTTCCCTCTTTCCGTGCAGATCTCACGTGTATGAACGATATAGCGGAAGAAGTTATCCGTATTTACGGATATAATAAAATCAAATCCACCTGTATCAAAGCGGAAACAACACAGGGTGGCAGAACTCCGAAACAGAAGTTTGAAGTTGATACCGAAAACCTTCTCTACGGTCTCGGCTTTGACCAAATTCAAACTTTCTCATTCATCAGCCCCAAGTGCTACGATAAAATAAGACTTTCGTCAGATTCTCCGCTCCGTAACTCGGTTGTAATCTCCAACCCGCTCGGCGAAGATACAAGCGTAATGAGAACAACCGCTCTTCCCTCTATGCTTGAAACACTTACGAGAAATATAAATTTCTCAAATAATAACGTCAGCCTCTTTGAAATGGCTTCCGTATATATTCCGCAAGACGGCGAAAACCAACTTCCCAAAGAGCCTAAAATCATAAGCCTCGGAATGTACGGTGATTGCGACTTCTATTCACTCAAAGGCGTTGTTGAATGTATCCTTAACTCCGCACGCATAAACGGCGTTGAGTATAAAGCGGTAAGCAATGATCCGTCCTATCACCCCGGCAGATGTGCGAAAATTTATGCTCCCAACGGCAAGGAACTCGGTATATTCGGTCAAATTCATCCGCTCGTAGCCGAAAATTACGGTGTGTCGATTCCCGTTTACGCAGGTAGCCTTAACTTTGACGAAATCTGGAATTGTGCAACAACAAAGATAGACTATAAACCTCTCCCCAAATTCCCCGCCGTAACCCGTGACTTCTCGTTTGTTTGCGACGAAGACTTGACAGTCGGAGACATCGAGGCTACAATGAGCCGTTCGGCAGGTAAATTGCTTGAAGATATTAAACTCTTCGATATTTACAGAGGCGAAAAAATCGGCGAAGGCAAAAAATCCGTATCGTTCAGAGTAACGCTCCGTGCGTCCGACCGCACTCTTACGGTTGAAGAAGCGGATAAAGCGTCCAAGAAAATACTCAACGACCTTAAATTCAAACTCGGTATAGGTATCAGAGAATGATAACACAAGAAAAAATAAATAAAATAAACGAGTACGCACACAGAGTAAAAAACGGTGAAACCTTAACCGAAGAAGAACTCAGAGAGCGTGATGAACTCCGCCGTGAATATATTGACGCTGTTGTGGGTAATATGAAAAATACACTTAATCATACCACAATACAATACCCCGACGGAACAACGAAAAAACTCAATAAAGATTAAATAAAAAAAGAGAAAGTCTTGCGACTTTCTCCTTTTTTATCTCATTATCGCTTCAAGCGTCATCATTTTTTCCCTTGTCGGCTCATCGAAATCTTCAAACGGGAATTTCAACCCCAAACTTTTGTACTTTACAATGCACGTTTTGCGGAAAGGCAAAAGTTCCACTCCGTCCACGCAATCATGTGATTTTGCGATTTTTCGCAAAGACAATATATTTTCGTCATCGTCGTTCAATGTCGGTATTATAACTTGCCTCAACGTCGTCGGAATTCGGGCTTCTTCCAAATAATCCAAAAATCCAATTACACCGCTCATAGAACACCCCACGTGCTGCCTGTATAAACCCTCCGACGTATATTTTATGTCAAGTAATACCCTGTCGGTCACGTCAAGAAGTTTCTTTACCCCGTCGTTTAAAATACTTCCCGACGTATCAAGACAAGTATTGATTTTTTCCTCGTGACAAAGAGTAAATAGCCTCCTTACGAAATCCGCCTGCAAAAGCGGTTCTCCACCCGACACCGTAACGCCTCCACGACTTCCGAAATATTCACGAAATCGTATAGCTCTGCCCATAATTTCCTCAGGCGTGAATTCCTCACCCTCACGACAGTCCCACGTGTCGGGATTGTGGCAACAACCGCAACGCAAATTGCACCCCTGCATAAAAACAACAAATCTCACACCGGGACCGTCAAGCGTGCCGAGACTTTGAATAGAATTAACTTTGCCTACCATATCATAAAACATCGTGGAACGTGCGACTTATAACCTCCCTTTGATGCTCCCTTGAAAGTTTGTGGAAGTTTACCGCATATCCCGAAACTCTTATTGTGAGGTTAGGGTATGCATCGGGATTTTCATACGCCTGCATAAGCGTATCACGATTTAAAACGTTGACGTTTATGTGGTGTGCGTTTTTCTTAAAGTACCCGTCAAGTATGGTCACAAGATTGGAAATTCTGTCGTCAGGCGTTCGTCCGAGTGCTTGCGGAGTAATCGAGAACGTGTTGGATATACCGTCCCTGCAATCGTCGTAACTGAGTTTTGCAACAGAGTTCAACGATGCCAACGCTCCGCACTCTTCCCTGTTGTGCATGGGATTTGCCCCGGGTGCAAACGGAATACCGGCACCTCTTCCGTCAGGTGTCGCTCCCGTGTGCTTTCCGTACATCACGTTTGACGTTATCGTAAGTACCGATAAGGTGTGTATCGCTCCCCTGTACGCAGGCGTCTTGCGAAGTTCGGATATAACTTGATGTACAATATCTTTTGCAATAAAATCAACACGGTCGTCGTCGTTTCCGTATTTCGGGAAATTGTCGTCCGCTTTGAAATCAACAATATAACCGTCATCGTCCCGAATAGCCACAACTTTTGCGTATTTTATTGCACTCAGAGAATCGGCAACTACGGACAGCCCTGCAACTCCAAACGCCATAAAACGCTCAACCGACGAGTCGTGTAAAGCCATTTGTGTTTTTTCGTACGCATATTTGTCGTGCATAAAATGTATGACGTTCATTGTGTTTACGTAAAGACGGCAAAGCCACTCAATGTAAACCCCGTACCTTTGTGCCACTTCTTTGTAATCAAGTACGTCGGAAGAAAGCGGTGCCGACTGCGGACCTATATGCATTTTGCTTGTCGTGTCGTAACCGCCGTTCATTGCAATCAAAAGTAACTTTGCAAGATTGCACCTTGCACCGAAAAATTGCATTTGCTTGCCTATCTTCATAGCCGATACACAACAGGCAATGGCATAATCGTCCCCGTATATCGGTCGCATCAAGTCATCGTTTTCATACTGTATTGAATCGGTGTCAATTGATACCTTGGTGCAGAAACGCTTGAAATGCTCGGGTAACTTTTCGGACCAAAGCACCGTAAGATTAGGCTCGGGTGCGGGACCCAGAGTATAAAGCGTGTTCAAAATTCTGAAACTGCTCTTTGTAACAAGCGTTCTGCCGTCCTCTCCCATACCGCCTATACATTCGGTTATCCACATGGGGTCACCTCCGAAAAGTTCGTTGTATTCTGAGGTGCGAAGATGTCGTGCGGTGCGAAGTTTTATTACAAAATGGTCTATAAGTTCTTGTGCGTCGGACTCACTCAATACGCCACGACGAATGTCACGCTCTATATAAATATCAAAAAACGTACTTACTCTTCCTATCGACATAGCGGCACCGTTCTGCTCCTTGATAGACGCAAGATACGCAAAATAAACCCACTGTATCGCCTCACGTGCATTTTGTGCGGGCTTTGAAATATCATATCCGTATATTTTCGCCATATCTTTGAGATATCCGAGATACGCTATTTGACCGGATAATTCTTCCGATAGCCTGATTTTTTCCTCATCGAAATCACAACCATTCAGACTCTTCTTGTCCTTGATTTTCTCCTCTGTAAGCCTGTCCACACCGTAGAGGGCTACACGTCTGTAATCACCGATTATTCTTCCTCTTCCGTAAGCGTCGGGAAGACCCGTTATAACGTGACATTTGCGTGCCGCTCTCATCTCATCCGTGTACGCACTGAATACACCGTCGTTGTGCGTGGTTCTGTATTTAAACTCATCCTCCATCTTGTCACTGAGTTTGTAACCGTAAGCCTCACACGCACCACGTGCCATGCGTATTCCTCCAAACGGATTAACTCCTCTCTTTAACGGCTCGTCGGTTTGTGTGCCGACAACAAGTTCAAGGTCCTTGTCAATATAACCCGCACCATACGCTACGGGTGTCGAAACCGTCTCCGTGTCAACGTCAAGAACACCCCCACTCTTGCGTTCCCGTATAAGTAAATCGTTGACTTTATCCATAAGACGCTCCGTTCTCTCGGTAGCCCCCGATAAAAACTCGTCCGTACCCGTATATTCCGTATAATTCTTCCGAATAAAATCGCTGACGTCAATTGTATTTTCCCAATTTCCGCCGATAAAATCCTGCCACGCTTTGTTTTCCATAATAATCCGCCTTTCCGAATTAAATTTTTCATAAACCCTTTTTTGAAAATCAAAAAAGGGCAATTCAACCTAAAATCAGATTGAACTGCCCAGACGGTCGACATAATATCGTGCCGTACTCCCCTGCGGTAATCCGCAAAATCCGTCAGTTGTACGACCACGGTACCATTATACTTTAAAACCTGCCGTTTGTCAATACGCAAATTTTTTCCTTTTCGACTTTTTCCGTCGAAATCATTCCTTGTAAAGATAGTTAAATCTGCCGTGAGGTGCAACGTCTCCGTTGTAATAGAAATCCATTACGTTTGGATTTTGCATGTTGTCGCTCCACTTGAATTCAAAGTCAAGCACGCCATTCATGCCAAGCACTTTCTTGCTCGCTTTCAAAATTATGTGCCTATCGCAGACAATTGCCTCGGCGTCAGATACCTTTTGCCACTCAAACGAATTGCCAATGCACCTCTCTATAACCGCATGCCCGCTATCGGTGCAATATATCCTGAAATCATATCCTTCAAATCCGGTGCTCTTGTCTCTGTCTACGTCAAGATATAAAACAAGACCACGCTCTCCCACATAATCTTTCGGTGCGTCCGCACACTCTACCAAAAAACAAATAAATTCCTTGTCTCTTGCAACACGTGACCGAATTATCTCGTTTCTCGCACTGTCATTTATATAGTGATATCCACGATATCCGTCGTAATCTCTGTTTGTGGCACCACGTGTGTTTTCATACTTCGGCAAAACGTCATCCCACGCCGAAAGAGTGCGTAAATCGTCAGCCGATTTTTCTGCGGACGGCAGGGTGCGACGATTTGCCCCCTTAAATTGCCTGATGTAATTTACCGTTTGCAAATAATACGTGTCAAGATATCCGTCAATATCGGGTTCTATATCTCTGCTGTACTCTCTGTTGTATTGGTCAACAAACGCAATCTGCGTTGACTCGGGGTCAAGTATCCAGTTCTCCTGCCACCTGCCCATTTGCCACTCGTTCCATCCCGTTATAAAAATTATATCCGGGTCTGCTTGAAGAGCATATTTCCATTGCTCCTCAAAATTGTATCCGTATTTGTAAGATTCCTCAGATACTCTTGCATGACCGTCCGCCTTTGTATAACTGCGTCCGTAGGTTCCGACGTCGTTGAAATACGTGCATATTCTGCCGTCTCTTGCGTTTTGTGCCACACCTACCGTCATCATCTCGCAACTGCCGTCCTCACGCTCGCAGTACTTGTTCTGCGGTGCCATTTCAAGCCAGCCCCATTGATCTTTTTTGTGCGGACCGAAAGGACCTCCGAAGTATAACGGCTGACCGGGACGGAAAGCGAAAAAGTTTCTTATCTCATCAAGTATCTTTGTGTCAACAGGACATACTCCCTTTACCGGGAGGGATTCGGGATATGCCATAATAAGCGGTTTTCCGCCTATCTTAAACCATAAATCTTCATATCTGCCGAGTCTGTAAATATCCTGATATAAAGTGCGAAGCATTTTCTCCGTCTGCTCCATAGGGGCGAAATTCAGCATAAATGCAACTTGCGGTGCCTTTATTCCGTCGTCTCTTGCACGCTGGAACTCACACAAAAGCGGTTCGTAACCGTCTTTCCATAAAAAGTCCCCGTTAGTGCAGTCAAATACAATAAAGTCTATGTCTGCGTCCGCAAGCATAACTGCGTGCTTTCGAAGTACGTAAGGGTCGCTGTTCAGATAATATCCAAGCCCCGGCTCATTCCAGTGACATTGTAAATTATCGTCCTCACCCCAAGCGGGATGCTTCATATCAAATTCCGCCTCGGGATGTTTTGATAAGAGTTGTACGAGATTTACGGGTCTGCGGTCTTTGTGAGAATCCCTCCAAGTCCAGTAAAAAATACCTACCTTTTTGTCATCTCGCCTCGGACGAACTTCTTCTGCCGAGACAATGTGCCTGCCAAGCATGTCCACCGCTTCCCACAACGTGCTTTGCGTGTCAGTAAACTCAGTATTGTAATTCTCCGACAAAGTAACCTCGAATTTGTCTCCGTATATGAGCGTCACGTCAAAAATTTCCACAGGCTCTTGCACTTTTATGCATATGTCATGAACTCCGCATGTGTGTTCCACCTCAAATTTTATAATATCACGCTCATTTGCGTTTGACATCATAAAACATCCGATAACCTCTCCGTCGGCATAAACCAACGCCTTGGAACATCTCCACGTGCTTCCCGTGGAAAATTCAACGTGCAAACCGCAAATACCGCCCTTGCAGTCCGCACCGTCTATACGCCATTCGTTTTTTTCATTGTTGAATGAAATCTGATTCATAAAAAACCTCCTCGACGGAAAATCCACCGCCGAATTTGCATGCAATTTGCCGTTTGTTTTAAATTATTCTCTGAACTGATGATTGTATAATCCTGCGTAAATACCGCCGAGATTTATGAGTTCGTCGTGCGTGCCTATCTCGGATACCGTACCGTCTGATATAACCGCAATCTTGTCAGCGTCTTTTATGGTAGATAATCTGTGAGCGACAACAATGGTTGTCCTTCCGTGACATAATTCTTCAAGTGCGTCCTGTATAATTATCTCGGTGGCATTGTCCAATGCACTCGTCGCCTCATCAAGTATAAGTATGGGAGGATTTTTCAAAAATACACGTGCGATTGATAATCTCTGCTTCTGACCGCCCGATAACCTTACGCCTCTCTCTCCGATTTGCGTATCGTATCCGTCAGGGAGACTCATAACGTACTCGTGTATGTTGGCACGCTTCGCCGCTTCGATAACTTCTTCTTCCGTTGCGTCAAGCCTGCCGTATAATATGTTGTCACGAATACTTGCGTTAAAAAGATAAATGTCTTGCTGTACTATGCCTATGTTACGCCTGAGTGACTCTTTCGTCATAGTCCGTATGTCTCGACCGTCAATAAGAATCAGACCTTCCGATATCTCGTAAAACGCAGGTATGAGATGACAAAGCGTGGTCTTTCCTCCACCCGAAGGACCTACAAGTGCGAACTTTTCGCCTTTCTTTATGGTCAAATTTATATTCTTTATGACTTCTTTGGAATTGTCGTAGGAATGTGTAACGTTTATAAATTCGATTCTTCCGTCAAGCCTGCCCGCATCAACCGCCCCGGGTGTGTCCGTTTCGGGTGGTGTGTCCATAATCTCCGTAAAACGCTCAAACCCCGTAACTCCGTTCTGGAATTGCTCCATAAAGTTGATAAGCGTCAAAACGGGAGATATAAATACACTTATCGAAACGACAAACGCCGAATAATCTCCGAATTCCATTCCGTCGCCAAGCCCTAACGCTCCGAAAAGTATTAAACCGCCGATAATAAGTAATACAACGTTGAATATATCGGTTACAAATGACGTGGTTGAGTGAAACTGCCCCATCGCCTTGTACGCCTCTCTGCGTGACTCAACAAACTTTGCATTTCCAACCTCAAACTTTTCTTTTTCTTTTTCCGCATTGCCAAACGCTTTTGTAACACGTATTCCGGAAATACTGCTTTCAAGCGAAGCGTTTATCTCCGCTATTGACTGCCTGCTTTTCTTAAACGCCGAACGCATCTTTTTTCTCAATACGGCTGAAATTATCGCAAGCAACGGAACGCAAGCAAATAAAATAAGCGTCAGAGGCACGTTTATGGTGCAAAGATAAATAAAAGATAATACTATCGAAATGCTCGATATGAGTATGTTTTCGGGACCGTGATGGGCAAGTTCGGATATGTCCATTAAATCGTTTGTCATTCGTGACATAATCTTTCCCGTCTCGTGCGTGTCGTAAAATCCGTACGGTAACTTTTGTAAATGTGCAAACATGTCAGACCTCATCTGTGCCTGCATGCGTACTCCCATCACGTGACCGTAATACTGTATGAAAAATTGTAAGAACATGCGTGTAACGTATAAAAATAATAACGATACACCTAAAATTATAAGCATTCTGTAATTCTTCTGCGGAAACAGATCGTTTAACATGTACCTCGTTATGATTGGGTACGCTATGCCTATTATCGACATAATCAGCGAGGCTAACATATCTAAGGTAAATATCACCTTGTGTGGCTTGTAGTAAGCCATAAATCTTTTGAGCATTCCATCTTCGTCCTTTTCGTATCATTAACATTTATTATACCTTTTTGTCAAACGAAAGTCAATGAAAAACGACAAAAAAGACATACGCCTTTTCGAATACTCGCTGTACCAAAGCCTCCCTTGCGTAAAGAGATGTGGCACGGCTGTGCCGTGACGGAGGGATTGTCTAACGGCAGAATCCTCTGCGGAACCACTCGCCAATCACGTGTTTTTCGAAAACCAATAAATAAAAAAATCTTAATTGAAAGCCCCCAAAAAAGGCAAAAAAGGCGACCTTTCGACCGCCCTTTTTACATCTTTAAAAATAATTTTATTTTAAAATCCAAATACAGAAACTAACTTTAGTTCACTTCGCATAAAGCATGACAGGATTATTCTTCGATTTCGATATAACCCACGAAGTTGTAGTAAATGTGAATGTCCCGTTCCTCGTGATCGTCCACGGTGTAGCGGTCACCGATGACGATTTTCTCAATCAGCCGCA
>CAZGJC010000012.1:0-45764 GCA_964526505.1 uncultured Clostridium sp. | reverse complement strand
TTGCTTCGGTTGCGGCACCCCCAGCACTATTTTTACGTTCATTCCGCCTCACTCCCCACCACGTTTCCGCTTTCATATTTCCTCACTTCACCCTGTTACCTTTTTCCGTTCTTGCAGAAAGTCCCTATGCTCCGTAACATTGCCTAAAATTTGTTTTCTCCACCACTCCGTGCCGTAAGCACATAAGAGGGGTTCTTTAAGGGGAGGAAGTATGCAGATTTGAGACACGATGATTTTTTCTCCGAAAAAATCTCGTGTTGAAAAATCAAATTTCCTCCCCTTGAACGGCATTCTTTGGACACTTTCTGTTGCTGATGACAGAAAGTGTCGTAAAAAAAACAATACTCTTTGCTAACTTTCCGTTCTGACAGAAAGTACCCCCTCCCTTTACTCAAATTCCCCCGCTATCTCCTCCGGAAAGGAAATCTCAAACTTGACACTGCTGTCACTTTCCGATTTTTCCACCATGCCGAAATTGTTCACCGCCATAAATTTTGCGAATTGCGGATTGTATTTTCCCACCATAGCACCGGATATGGTTTTTCCCTTTTGAATGTTCTTGCATCGTGCGTAAGCGTTCCGAAAACGGCTGTACTTCTCCCTCCAATTGAGTAAAGTGTCGTTTGTCACACCTATGCTCTCCGCAAATAATTCAAACGTCGGATAATCTTCTCCGCACCTGTTAAAATACTCTAACATCATATCGGAAAACTCCGTGCGATATTTGCTCGCCACACTGTTCCCCGACTTGAATTTCCCGTCGTTGCTCATATGCCTCTCCAAAAATATTTTTCATCTGCCGATCTTTCCACCTTCTTCCGACCGCCTCGCTCCGTGATAATCTTTCGCACTCGATCGCCAATGCCGTAAGTTGAATCCGTAAGCCACCTGTTGTAAATCACATCTTGTAAGTACCTCTCGTAAGCCTTATCTGTAAGTCTCATTCTTATAAGCCCCATACATAAGCCTCCTTCTTGTAAGCCACCTCTTAAAAGTAACCTATTGTAAGCCACTTCCGACAAACCATATCTTGTAATTCTCCTCTTAAAACAAAGAACCGTACTTACAAAAAAGTAAATACGGCTCTCATCTCTGCGGATATCGGCACTTTAAATTTGTGTATTCTGTTTTGATTGACAGTTCGTCGTTCCGTAAAACATCATTCAACCTGCCCGAATTGCTCTTGCGGACAGATATATATGTGTACGGCGTTCCGTAAAACGCCTCTTCGCTCCGCTCCTGTATCTATTGTACCACTAATATAACCCGAAATTGTCTCCGAAATACAAAACCGATTATATTAACAGAACCGATTATATTAAATCAAGTGCCAACGCCACGTCACGTACTAACTTCCGCCTGCGATTGTAATACCCGTTTTTCGATATTATCGACTGCACCGATGATTTCAGATACCCTCGATTTTCCGAAATGTCCCGTAAAATCTCAAACCTGATTCCCTCCTCAATATCGCATAAAGCGTTGTCAATTGCCACGTTGAACTCAACGTATCTCCTCGCAACACCCTCTTCGATATCGCCGTCCCGTATCTCCCTGTCACGCCTGTAATAATCCGCACATATGGCGTTTACCATTCTCGCAACGCCGGACGGAACCTCAAAATTTCCGTATTGCTTTCGTCTCATTTGTCATTTGCCTTTCCTTTTTATCAAGTGTAAATTTTTGTTTTTTCGACCCTCACTCATATTTTCCGTCAAATCAAATGTAAATTGTTTTTCGTTTCCTGCAATTCTCGTATTCTTCGTAAAATAAGGTGTAAATTTTCATTCATTCGTGCTTTCGTATTCTCCGTCGATAAAAGAGACTCCACTATCCGACGACACTTTGCGGTGCGATAACCTCAATAACGCCCTCTCGGCATCGCTCCGTGATAAAAACACCGTCACGCCTAACTCCTCACGACCGTAGAAAACCGATGTGTCGTCCGACGGAGGCGTGTACTGACTGACGTAAATACGCCTTATGCCCACGTCGGTTATACATTCTTCGTTTATGCATAAAATATCAGGCTCGTCGGGGTCGTATGAAATAACGTAAAGCCTGCCTCCCGGTGTAAGACCCTGCTGTATCTGCATGCTGTGACTCATTTTTCAATTCTCCTTCTTGCTTTCATATTCAATCATTCTTTCGCACCAACGCTGTGCGGCAACACGCCAGTGCGGTAAACAATCCCAACCTCTCCCGTCGTTGTATGCGAAAAACGCACTTGCCTGACGAAAAGACTCTTCTCTTTCCATATCCGATTCACCGCAAAAATAAGCGGATATCTGTGCCATTGTCGGCGGTATGCAGATAGATTGAGACGTTGTTGTTGTATTATTACTGTAACTGTTACTGTGTGTACCCGTTTTGGGATTTATTGCCATTTTTTCGGAAGATACCGACTTTTTTTCGGAAGATTGCCTGAAATTGCGTATAACGACGTCGGCGTCCACAAGTGAATGTACGCCGAGTCTTATATTTCTCTTTGCCCTGTATGAGGCAATGACGTATTGCTCCTGAATTTTCTCGCCGGATATCACATATTTTTCAAACAACGCCCTGTCAAACGTTCCTCTGTCTACTAAATAATTGATAACCTTGGAAACCGAGGCTGATACTCGCCCCAAAGGAGCGGACGCTATTTCCTCCGCAATGTCCATTGAAAGTTCTTCTATGTCGTCAAAGGAAATAAAATATCCGTTTCTGTAAATTCTGCAAAGCAGATTAAGATAAACAAGCACTCCCACCGAACCGTATAATCGCCTCAATGCGTTTATCGACTTGTTCTGAAAAAAGTCCGTATCAAGAGAAAAATAGTCAAATCCCTGTTTTATAGGTCTCGGCATTTTTTCTCCTCGTTCTGTGATTTTTCACCGATATAATTGACAAATCGCCAAAAAAGATGTATAATAAAAGAGACGATGGTATTCCTTTGTACTGCGTCGCAATCAGAACTACAATCAACTGTTCCGACCAAGGCTCTTGATTGTAGTTTTTTATACCCCATATCATTTTTTCTCACGTCGTGGACGGATAACGTCATCTTGTCCCTACGCTCTCCACGAAGAAGTGATCTTCTCGGATAAAGCGTGTAGGTGTTCCCACGAAGATAACCGTCATAACAGTAAACCGACACGAATCCCCTTTTCTCCACTATTATGTACGACCCACGGGCATTGTCGTACCCGTCAATTATAAACGTTGTTTTTTGCCTGTCGCCCATTGCTCCCTCCGACGTGTGATAACTTTCCGTATTCAAGCCATATGGCACGTACGATTTCTTCCCTCTTGTCGTCACCGTAATTTGCGTCAAGATACGCACACGCTTCTTCGTCCGTTAAATAATTCATTATCTGCCGTGCTTCGATAAGCACGCTTTTTTTGTTTTTAAAACACATAAAACCTCCTTTAAAGCCTGGAAACGTAGGTCTTGTCCACAAGTGATTCCCAATAAAGTACTTCACTCGGCAAAACCTTCCCCTGTCCTAATTTTCCGCCTCCGCATACAGACCGTATCGCACGAATAATACCGTATGCTTTCGACTGACCTATTCCATACCTTGCCATAATGTCCTCATGCGTCAAAGCAACGCAACCTTGACGGCGTACTTCCGCTATTTCAATGTCAAGTGCGGATAGCCTGTGTTGCATTTTTTCAAATTCATTCAATCCATCACCCCCTTATTCGTCGCAGATGAGTTCGTCGACTGTGCAATCCAAACATCGTGCCAGACGTGACAATACGGCAACGTTGGGTTCTCGTAAACCCGAGGTAATGTACGACATCATAGCCTCGCTCACACCGACCCGTGTAGCCAATTCTTTGGATTTGATGTTCTTTTTTCGCATAAACTCCGTAATTTTTTTGTAATTTACCATTTTTAATACCTCCTTTTCTTGACTTTGTGAAATTTGTATGGTAAAATATTCACGAGGTGAACCCCACCTCAGCGACATTTTATCACCATATTTAGGGAATGTCAATATAAAAATCCCTACATTTAGGGATTTTCGGAGGTTTGAATAAAATGGATAATACCGATTTGTATAATTCGCACGAGGTTGCCGAAAGAATAACCGCCACGGCTAAATTGAGAGGTGTAAAACTCAAAGATATGTTGCTTGAATGCAAAATCAGTAAAAACACAATATCCAATCTTTGGCACGGCAAGAATACGGCGTATACTTCCCTCGCCGTCATAGCAGATTATCTTGACTGCTCGGTCGATTACCTTATCGGCAGAACCGATAATATGTGTTCGCATAAAATCAAATGCTTGCAAATCGACGGCGTAAAGATGAAACCCCTCGGCACAATTCAGAACGGCAAGAAAACAGTGTATACTGCGGCCAACTCCGACGATAACGTAGATGCGGAATACGTCGAACTCGACCAGAAGAAGTTTGACGAAATGAAAGCACAGTCGGAAAATAATCACTGATAAACTTTTGCCGATATGTATTACGGATTGTATAGCAACGTGCGAAACAGTGCGTGGCAATGTCTTATCGACTTTAACGTAAGCAATTTGCCCGTAGACGTTATGGAAATTGCACGTTTGGCAGGCGTGTACGTAGTCAAAAACAGCAAAGTAAATATGTTGCGTGAAAAAGAACACGGCAGGTCGTTCTTCGACGGAGAAACGTGGATAACCGTTTATAACGATGATGACAGTGAGGAAATAACCCGCTTCGCCATCGCACATGAACTCGGTCACTTCTTCCTCGGTCACGCACTCGCATATGAAAAATATGCGGATAAAAAAGAATTCAGCAAAAAGCCTCACGCCGAACAGGAAGCGGATATGTTCGCACTGAGGCTTTTGTGTCCCGCATGCGTAATAAGGGATTTGAATATAACGGGTGCGGAAGATATCGCACGCATATGTGAAATACCGCACCTGTGGGCGAAAAGACGTTTCCGACGCTTGCGAGAATTAAATCAAAGAAGAAAATATTTTACCTCTCCCGTGGAGTGTGAAGTCTATAACCGCTTTAATACGTTCCTGTCGGAATATAAATCCAACGTGTAAATCATTTTCAGATAGCCGAGGTACAATAAATGCCATCATATCAGCAAAATAAACAGTCGAAACTGTGGTCGGTTCGCTTTCGTGAAACTTCTCCCGACGGTAAGATAATACAAAAAAGACTCTCCGGTTTTAAAACCAAAAAGAGTGCGATTTACGGGTATGAAGACTATATGCTCTCAAAGGGTGCGATAAATACCCAAAGCGAAAATCAAAGCGATGACCTTACGTTCGATAAATTGCTCGAATATTACTTTAAATATCAACAACCTCGTGTAAAACCGTCGTCGTTTTACGAGACTCAAAGAAAAATTCAAAATAAAATTCTTCCCTACTTTACAGGTAAAAATATGAGTGAAATAAAACCGCTCGATATTCTCAATTGGGAAAACGAGGCGTTTGACGGTCTGAGTTACAGTTATTCTGCGGGACTTTTTACGTGCCTTTCGTCAATTTATAAATACGGCGAGAAATACCACGACGTAAAAAATATAATTTTGAAAGTCGATAAGCCCCGTAAGACGGAAGCAAAAAAAGAAATGCAATTTTGGACGCCCGAAGAATTCGCAAAATTCCTCTCTGCCTCACCGGATAAAACGTATAGTGCTTTTTTCGCTCTCCTGTATCTCACCGGTTGCAGACGAGGTGAGGCTGAGGCTTTGTTTTGGGAAGACGTTGATACTCTAAACAATACAATAACCATATCCAAAAGCATTACGAGGAAAAATCAAGATGCACCGTGGGAGATAACCACACCCAAAAATTTCGGCAGTAACAGAATTGTAAATATTCCCGATACACTCTGCGATATTCTCAAAGAATATAAACAAACTCAATCCGAAAACGTTCGTAACAGAAAAAACGTCTTCGTGTTCGGAGGGGATAAACCTCTTGTAAGCAGAACGACAGACAGATATTTTGAGGATACCGTAAAGAATGCCGGCGTGAAAAAAATACGTATTCACGACCTACGCCACTCCTGTGCAAGTTTGCTGATATCAAGAGGTGTGTCAGTTGTCGGTGTCTCCCGTCAACTCGGTCATTCAAGCGTTCAACAAACTCTTAATACGTATTCGCATCTTATGCCGGACGATAAATCGAAAATCACCGCCGAACTTGAAAAAGTAGCAAAAACAGTCTGTAAAAAATAAAACGTTTCCCAATTGTATAATTCCAATCAAAAATATAATTCAAATTCCACCTTCCCTTGTGTAAAGAAAGGTGGCACGGCTTGCCACAACGGAGGGATTGCTCAACGGCAAAAGCCTCTGTAAAATTCAAAAACGTAAAAAGTCCTTGAAAATCTTCTTTCAAGGACTTTTTTTAATTGCAAAAATAAAAACAAACTTTCCGGATTTGAATTTTAATGTGATTTTGCATATGGTTTTCAAATATCAGATATCCTATTTCATAATTTCATATATCGGATTTCAAATTTTTGAAAACCTCACCGCCTCATAAAGTTTTTCATCACTTTAAAATCCAAATGATTTTTGACTTTTTTGCAATATTTTTCGACATTTTTTGATTTTTTTCTTGTTTTTCTATTGACAAAATTCAACTTTTGTGATATAATAATAACAGAAAGATAAGGAACGCATAAATAATTTTTTGTGCCTAATCCGTTCCTACTCTTTCAAATATCACAATATATAGTATGTTCAAGAGGATAAAACGCTCAATATGTAGTTTTGCGTCAAATCTCTCCTTTTCCGCCAATAAACGAATCGGTCATTTTGTGACTGATTCTTTTTTATTGCAATTTTTGTCCATATAATATTTTCTCACCAAGAATAGCGCCCCCGTCAACCGAGCAAACTAAATCAAATATTACAGGAGTAAAAAAATGTTCAAAGTAATATTAACTTCCCTCTTATCGGTTGCGGTGCTGTTTGTTATAGCAAAAATTATAGGTCATAAGCAAATCTCACAACTTGATTTTTTCGACTACATCAGCGGTATCACCATAGGCTCAATAGCCGCCGAACTCGCAACTGAACTCGAACAACCGCTGAAACCTCTGATTGCAACCGTAGTATACGGAGTAATATCGGTCTCTCTCGGAGTGGTAACACATAAATTTCCCAAAACACGCAAATTCATAAACGGCTCTCCCACCATACTTTTTTCCGACGGCAAACTATACCGCAAAAATATGAAAAAAGCAAAGATAGATCTCAGTGAATTTATGGTATTGTGTCGTGAACAGGGCTATTTCAATCTTAACCAAATCAAGACCGCCATATTCGAACAAAACGGCAGACTTTCAATCTTCCCCGCAAGTGCCACACGTCCGCTTACGCCATCCGATGTAAAAATCCCCGTTACACCCGAAGAAATATCCATTGAAATTATAATGGACGGAAGAATACTTGACGGAAATCTCCGACGAATGGGAAAAACAACGGAATGGCTGTATAACGAACTCAAAGCACAGGGATATTCTTCACCACGACAAATATTTCTCGGCACGTATAACTCGCAAGACGGTATAGTCCTCTATCCATCGGAATAATCGCACGGCAAAGGGAGACGTATATTTCACCGAAAAAGCAAAAAACGCATATACTTTTAACAAAGAGCCGTATATATTTCCGACGGCTCGGAAAGGATATGCGATATGGGTATAATAAACGTAAATAAAGAATTGAGTGCCACGCAAATATCGTGCGGAGACTCATTCAAAATAAAACTGTCACTTACAGCGGAACCGAATATTCAATCAAACCCCACGGATATAGTACTGATAATCGACCGCTCTGCGAATATGGCAGGAAGTCCGCTGGCAAATCTTAAAAACGGTGCAAAAAAACTTGTAGATATAATATACAAGTCAACAAGTGACACACAGGACGGTCAAATAGGCGGAGGAAGCCGTATGGCACTCGTCAGTTTTTCTGATACGGCGGTTCAAAACACGCAACTTATAACTTCCACTTCCGACCTTAACACAGCAATAGATTCCCTAACCTCGGGCGGACTCAGCAATCACGCCGACGCATTCACACATGCAGGGCAACTTTTCGACGCCACGTCGTCAAACGCCAAAGTTGTCGTAATGTTCACCGACGGTGTAACAACAACCGGTACCGACCCGAATACAGTTGCCACGTCACTGAAAGCGGACGGTGTGACAATATATATTGTCGGATTTGCGGGCAACGACGGTGTTGTCAACACGCAAGCAATAAACGACTGGGCTTCCGACCCGGACTCATCGTATGTGGCAATCGCTCCGGGTGATGCGGAACTCGAAACTCTGTTTGACGGTCTTGCCGAGAACATAACAAACGCAGGTGCGACAAATATAGTTATACTTGACACCATAGACCCGTGTTTTAAAATAACTTCCCTCTCATCCCCAACCAAAGGCACGGGTACTATGATAAGTTCCACGTCTGTTGAATGGCAAATACCGCAACTCGGAACGGAACAAAGCGAGGGTGCGACTTTTGAATTTACCGTTGAACATATCGGCACCTGCGACGGATTTATTGCGGTAAATCAAAGTATAAATTACAGCGATGCGGAATCAAATACGGTAAATTTCCCATCTCCCGTAATCGAAGTGATTTGCAATGCCGATATTATAGCGGAGGGATGTCCGACACCCGTGAGCGTAAACGTCAGCGGATGCGATGAATCGTTTGAATTTAATGCGGGAAACATTTCACTCTCATCAACGGGTAAAATTTTGCAACTCGACCTTACTCTTCAAAACGTTTGCCCGGGACGCCGTGTTGCACTTGCGGTAATTCTTGATGAAGTTGATAACGACGGCAATGAATATCGTCGTGGATTTAAAACCATGACTCTGCCTGCGATAACAAGTGACTCCTGCCAAAACGTCACCGTAAGATGCATAAACTTTGTGTTGCCGGACGACTTGGACGTATCGGGTTCGTCGGAGAGTTGCACAACAAGAAAATTCAACGCAAGATTTTTAGCCAATTACGTAGACAGTTCTTTCACCTGCTGTACAAACACCGTAAATTAAATATTGCCATACAAAAAAAGAGCTGTCCGAACACCAAGTGTCAAGACAGCTTTTTGTTATTTTACTACCGCTATTTTGTCAATCCCGTATTTTCTGAAAATCCGAATTTGACTCTCTCCTATAACCTCACCGCTCATAACCACAGGAACGGCAGGTGGACAGGATACCAGCGGACTTGCACAAATTCTTCCGAACGCATAATCCACGTCTATTGTTTCCGACTCGCCAAAAACAGCCTCTCTTATGGTCATCGCTTTTGTCGGCAATTCATATATTACGCTGTTTTCTTCTTCGTTGTCCGTGATTTCAACAGATTTTGCATACTCAATAAGGGCTTTGCGTACTCTTGAAAAATCCTCTTCCGTGTTGCTCGGTGTGAACATCATCACAGCAAAATCATCATCGCAAAATTCTATTTCAATACCACGTTTTCTCAAAAAGCGTGAAAGACCGACTCCTCCGCCCAAACGGTTTCTTGCATCAAGCACAAGTTTTGTCGGTTCGTCACCCGCAAATTCCAATCCATACCGCAAAATCTCATTCGAAAGTATGCGTACTCTCTCGCAAAGTTTCGACATTTTTTCATTGTATCCGTCCGCAAGATATGCATTGCACCCGTCAAGTGATTGAAGTATCAAATACGACGGACTTGTTGATGCGAAAAGCGAAAGTTTTTCTCTTGCTATATCACCGTGTTTTTCATAAAACTTTTCAGATACGTGTAAATATCCTCCGCCCGTAAGCACAGGCAAAGTTTTGTGAGCGGAGTCACAACACATGTCCGCTCCCACGTCAATAGGGTGGCACACCTTGTCGTTGCGATTTCCGTTTTTATCTCCGCAAAACTTCAAATACGCCCCGTGTGCGTTGTCAACAATCAAAAGCACACCGAATTTGTGACATATATCCGCAATTTTCCCCACGTCTTGTAAGTTCCCGAGATAGTCGGGTGAGGTAAGATATACCGCACAAGGCTTAACGGACAGTTTCGATAAAACCGATTCGATTTTTTCCGCATCCACCTTGCAATCACACAGATGTGAAAACTCGTCGGGATAAACCCACTCAACATCTGCATCAAGTAACGCACACGCATAAACGAATGCCTTGTGAACGTTACGCATGGCAACAATCAGCGGTCGTTCTTGCTTGTTCGATCTTACCGATATTGCAACCGCAAGCATAGCCTTTATCGAAAGTGAACTTCCCTCGGCAGAATAATATGTGTGTCCGCTCCCGAAAATTTCGGTTGCGTTGTTTTCGCTTTCAAGTATTATTCCACTCGGAGAATATAACACGTCCGCTCCGTCAATTTCGGTTATGTCCCCTCTTTCAACTCCGAGATAAGACATACCCTTGTGTCCGGGCATATGTAATCTTACGTTGCCCTCATCGGAATATTTGCGTACAAAATCAATTATCGGAGTTTTCATCTTCCGACTCAGCAACTTGCATCATAACGGCACATTCTATTCTTTTCTTAAAGAGTTCACAACCGTACTTGTAACCCCCCCCTACACTGCCTGTGGCGTGATAGGAGTTCGCCGCACAACCGCCCGAACAGTAAAGTCTTGCCCAACAGTCCTTGCAGTCGGGACGTGAATATGCGTTGCAATGACGAAATTCATCCTGTATTTCCGTGTTTGTAACGCCGTCCCAGATGTTTCCGAGTAAATATTTCTGATCACCGACGAATTGATGACAAGGATAAAGGTCGCCCCACGGGGTAACAGCCATATATTCGGTTCCCGAACCGCAGCCCGATATTCTCTTGTAAATACAAGGACCGTTTTTGAGGTCGAGCATATAGTGGTAGAATGTAAACGGACGTCCCTCTCTCTTCCTCTTTATCATCTCTTTTGCAAGTATTTCGTATTGTTCGAATATCTTAGGCATATCTTCCTCAGTCAATGCACAAGGATCCGAGGGAGACGTAACGACAGGTTCCATACTGAGTTCGGTAAATCCGAGATCTGCCATGTGGAAAAGGTCGTTGGTGAAATCGGTGTTGTGGTGTGTAAACGTGCCTCTTACGTAGTAGTTTTTGCCACCACGTGATGCCACGAGTTTTTGGAAATTCGGAACAATAGTGTCGTAACTTCCACGTCCCGCATAATCACGACGGAAACGGTCGTTGACTTCTTTTCTTCCGTCAAGAGACAAGACCACATTGCTCATCTCACTATTGAGATACTCAATCATATCGTCAGTGAGTACCATTCCGTTTGTCGTATACGTAAATCTGAAATTCTTGTTGTGTTCTTTTTCGACGCTTCTCGCATAAGCGACAAGTTGCTTTACAACGTCAAAGTTAAGTGACGGTTCACCGCCGAAAAAGTCAACTTCGAGGTTGCGTCTCGTTCCCGAGTTTTCAATAAGAAAATCAAACGCACGCTTTCCCACCTCAAACGACATCAACGCTCTGTCCCCGTGATATTTTCCTTGGGATGCAAAACAGTACGAACAATTGAGATTGCAGGTGTGTGCAACGTGTAGGCAAAGTGCCTTTACCACCTTGGAATTGTTCTTGTAAGTCTGTGCGAGTTTTTCGTATTTGTCCTCCGAGAACAGTTTGCCCGATTCTTCAAGTGATGCCACGTCGTCAATGCACGCACTGATTTCTTCTGCGTTAACATCATCAAGATGACCGTATTTTTCAAGCATTGAAGCAATTATTTGCTCACGGCTTGATTTTTTGTATTCGGCGATTATATCATACGCCACTTCGTCAACAACGTGTACCGAACCCGAACAAGTGTCAAGAACTATATTGTATCCGTTCAATTTATACTGATGTACCATTTTCTATCTCCAACTTAAATTATTTATAACGCACCCAAACGTAAACGGGACGCAAAAATCCTCATACAAACGAAAACGCCGCCCAAACGTAGGCAGCGTTTTTCATTTTTGAAAATCCGCCGTAGCAGTCCTCAAAAATTACTTATTTTCGCACTGCTGGTTAGCAACACCGCAAGATGTCTTGCAAGCGGACTGGCAAGATGTCTGGCACTCACCGCAACCGCCGTTTGCAACAGTTTTAGTAATATCTTTTGTTTCGAGTGTCTTAATTCTGTTCATTAGAATATCCTCCTAAAATATAATCAAATACCCGTCGGTTGCCCGACATAATTCTATACACACTTATTTTAACACAAACGCAATCGCTTGTCAAGAAAAATTTAATATATTTTGGTTCTGTCAGAGCGAAGCGAATATTTTTTCGATATCGGCACGACAAGATAAACAATTTCCCGTTATCATTTCGTCCGAACCTCCGCCCTTGCCTTTCAATTTCTCATTGATATCACGAGTCATCTCTCTCAAAGCGATGCCTCTGCTCATAATAACGTATCTGTACCCGGAGTTGTCGTCTCCGCTGAATACACCGCAAATGCGACCGCATTTTTTCACCGCTTCATTTGCAAAATTCCGCATTTGATTCATATCTTCAACGGTTTCGAAAATACATAAGTTCCCGTCTGTCTGTTGAATTTTATCAAGTTTTAAACGTCTGAGTTCCAAGTCTCGCTGTGCAACCTTGATTTTGAGACTTGAAACGTCGTCCAAAAGTTTTTCGACTCCGTGTGACACCTTGTCACGTGGGGACGATATTTTCGCAGATATCTTTGAGACGTCGTCATACCTTTTTCCGTAATCTTCAAGTGCGTCAAATCCGCAAACGGCGTAAACTCGCACTCCGCCCTTGTATCTCATAAAATCCAAAATTTTTATAATTCCGATCTCACCCGTGTTTGATACGTGTGGAGCACAACAGGCACATGAATCTACGTCACCTATACTCACGATACGAATATTTTCCGTAAGCTCAAGTTTGCTTCTGTAATTTATATGAGACAATTCTTCAAGCGTCGGATAATATGCACGCACAGGCAAACACGAAATAACAGCCTCATTTGCCAGACGCTCAACCTGTGCAAGTTGTTCCCGTGTCAGCGAACCACTGAAATCCATGGTCATCCCGTCGTTCCCGAGATGAAACCCCACGTTTTCAAATCCGTACAATCTGTGTATGATCCCCGAAATTATATGCTCGCCCGTGTGATTTTGCATTTTGCGAAATCTCTCGTCGTATTCGATAATTCCATCAACCACGTCTCCTACCTTCAACGGAGCGTTGCATTCGTGATAAATAATACCATCCTCTTCATATACGTAACTGACAACAGCACCGCCAAGCATTCCTCTATCGGAAGTCTGACCGCCCTCTTCGGGAAAAAACAACGTTCCGTCAAGCACTACCTTGTATACGTCGCCCATCTTGTCGCACGACAACACAAGCGACCGAAACTCTTTCGCTTTTGCATCGTTGTCAAACAAACGTGTGGTTCTTTTCATATATCTTCACCTTATACGTAAACAGTCGCACTTAAAATAACGGTGTTTTGTAAACGCCTGCGTCCACAAGACTTGCAAATGCGTCGGAAACACTCTTTCTGTCCTCGGCGTAAGTCACACCAAACCATTTGTCGGAAGTGCTTTTAACGTGTACGGCAGCCTTGCCCGACGATATCATATCACCTATAATTGTCGGGAGGAGATATTCCGCTTTCTTGTCCGAAAGATTACCCGAACGCAAAAATTGTGTAAATCCGTCTTCTAGACTGTCTACAAACGACGGCGTGACAGCCCACATATTCATAGAGCAAACGGCGTCCGAATCAAGTATAACCCTCTCGTCACCGTTCTGAACGTACGCATATCCGTCACCCTTGTATATATTCTTCGTTTCAACTATTTCGGTAAGTTTTCCGTCGGATACGTTGCAAATTCCACGTGTAACGCTTCCGTTGTCGCTTAACGTATTTTTGAGAATAAATCCGGGCATTGCAATGTCAAAACACTCACCGTTTTCGACGTCCATTTCATTTACAATGTAGTCATGCATCTTGACAAACGCCTCTTTGCCGTAGTAATCATCGGCATTGATAATGCAAGCCGGGTTTTGGAGAACACCTTTGCAAGCAAGTACTGCGTGACCCGTGCCCCACGGCTTTGTTCTTCCCTCGGGCATAACTATATGACCGGGCAGGTTGTGAACGTCCTGAAAAACATATTTGCACGGGCAAATCTTTTCCATTCTGTTTCCGATGACCGCCTTAAAGTCTTTTTCAATATCTCGTCTGATTATAAAAATAACGTCGTCAAAACCCGCCTGTAATGCGTCGTGAATTGAATAATCGACAATTATCTCCCCCGATGGTCCCACCTGTGCAAGTTGCTTTATTCCACCACCGTATCGTGAACCGATTCCGGCGGCCATGATAATAAGCGTAGTTTTCATTTTTATTTTCTTCTTTCTTTTAAACTTTCAAAAAATCATTTTCTCGCAAAATTCGCCCCCCGATTTAAGGCTGACGAATTTACCCCATGTTTTCGGGCAATTTCTTTCCGCCAAGCAGGTGAAAATGAATGTGACGCACGGATTGACAGCCGTCCTCGCCGATATTCGTGATAACCCTGTATCCGTTTTCAAGTCCGCAAATTTCGGCAATTTTCGGAATTGCCTCAAATACGGCACTCACCGCACCCGAATTTTCCGCATTTATGCAGTCTGCGGACTCAATGTGAGTTTTCGGAACAACCAGCACGTGAACGGGTGCTTGCGGATTTATATCGCAGAACGCAAAAACGTCGTTATTTTCATATACTTTTTTCGACGGAATTTCACCGCCTATTATTTTGCAAAATAAGCAATCCATAAATTTATTTCCTTTCGTTCTCCCACTGTCGGGTGTTTTGTCTCAAAGTTATGTTTTTTCACTTTACAAATCAAATATAAAATGATATAATTATAAAAAATCATTCAAGGAAAGTATATCACACAATGAATAAATTGTCAATAAAAAACGAGTGTGAAAATCCGTATTGCAATATTGCGAAAATCCAACCCCATCAAGACTTGTGGCACTATCTTCAAAGCACAAATAAACATATCGTAATGTACGGCATGGGTAACGGAGCGGACAAAATCCTCTCGGTGTGCAGTGGATATAATATCGAGGTTGAGGACTTTTTCGCCAGTGACGGATTTGTCCGAGGACACAGTTTTCACGGAAAAGTGGTTTTGTCTTACAGTGACGTAAAAGAAAAATACGGTGCCGACAATATAATAGTTCTGCTTTCTTTCGCATCATCTCTCCCACCTGTCCTTGAAAACATATATAAAATAGCCGACGAGTGTGAACTTTACGCTCCCGACGTCCCCGTTTTCGGAAATAATCTGTTTAATTATGATTTTTTTTGTAATAATAAAGACAAAATCGAAAATGTAAGGTCGCTTTTTGCCGATGACGAATCAGTGTGGATATTTGATAATATAATCGCATATAAACTCTCCGGGGATATATCGTTTCTCCGTGCGTGTGAATCCGATAAAGGCGAAACCTACCGTGATATCCTGCATGCGGAAAATTTCGAAACGGTGGCTGACCTCGGAGCATACAACGGCGATACCGTGCGTGAAATCATCCCGTTTTGCCCGAAACTGAAAAAAGTTTTCGCCCTCGAACCCGACGTGCGAAACTTCCGCAAACTAAACGAATATTACAATTCCATACCATCACCCGAATTTGAACTTGAAGCGATAAACTCAGGGGCTTGGGATAAAGAAGATATTCTCTTCTTTGATAAGAGCGGAAACCGAAACTCGGGCATTTTGCAAAACGCCTCCGACTTTTCCGAAGCCATAAATCGGCGTGCCAAAAAGATAACCGAAGTTAAGGTAAATTCCCTTGATAATATACTAAACGGAGAACACGTAGACTATATAAAATACGACGTCGAAGGTTCCGAGAAAGAAGCGTTGACAGGTTCCGCAAAAACCATAAGAATGCACGCACCGTCACTTCTAGTCTCTCTTTACCACAGAAGCGAGGACATATTTGAACTTCCGAGCCTTGTCCATACGCTGAATCCGAATTATAAACTTTATCTGCGTCGTATGTCGTATATTCCCGCATGGGATATAAACCTCTACGCCGTGCAAAAATAAATACACACGAAAGGAAATTTCAAAAAATGAAAATATCAATAGTTACCGGAGCGTCCTCGGGCATCGGCGAAAAATTCGTTATGTTGCTTGATAAAATCGAAGACTGCGACGAAATATGGCTTATTGCCAGAAACACGGAACGCCTTTGCGAGGTAAGTGCAAAAATAAGTAAACCCACAAAAGTGATGGGTCTTGACCTGTCCAAAAACGAAAGCATAGAAGAGTTGTCCGCTCTTTTAAAAGAAAGCAATCACGAAATCACGTCGCTCGTCTGCTCCGCAGGATTCGGCAAAATCGGAGAATTTACCGAGATTCCGCTTTCCGAGCAACTTAATATGATAGACCTCAACTGTAAGGCACTTACGGCAATCACGTATATATGCCTGCCGTATATGAAAAGCGGAAGCAAAATATATGAAATAGCATCGAAAGCAGGTTTTCAGCCTGTGCCTTATCTTGCAACTTATTCCGCAAGTAAAGCGTACGTGCTTTCATTCTCACGTGCAATAAACAAAGAATTGAAATCCCGTGGAATACGTGTCATTTCCGTATGCCCCGGTTGGACGCAAACAAACTTCCTCGGAAGAGCGGAAGAAAAAGGAAAACTCAAATACGACAGATTTTACACCCCCGAAGACGTTGCAAGTTCTGCCATACTCGATATGGATAAAGGACGTGACGTCTCCGCTCCGGGGCTGCTCACAAAAGCAAACCGCTTAGCATCGAAAATCCTCCCGCATAGCCTTGTTATGGATATCTGGTGTAAAATGCAAAAGAAATAACCAGCCTCAACTCAAAAAAAGAGCGTAACTTTACACGAATAATCACTCACCGAAATGGTTATTTCAGCCTCCCCTGTGTAAGGGGAGGAAGTTGCCGTAGGCAACAGGAGGGGTTGTTTCCCTACATCAAAACCCTCACCTTGCTCCATAATTCAAGTTTTTCCCCTTAAACACCACGTTGGCTCTGCCAATGTAACTGTCACTGCGGACAGAACGTATACAAAAACAAAATTTCCACAGACCAACGAAGATAGTCTGTGGAAATTTTCATTTTTAATAATTCAAATAACTCCGAGCGACATCATAGCCTCTGCAACCTTTGTAAATCCGGCAATGTTTGCACCCTTTACAAGGTCGTAACCGAAACCATATTCTTGTGCAGTAGAAGCGGCTGAATCGTGGATGTTTATCATTATATTTTTGAGTTTTTCATCTACTTTTTCGGACGTCCAGGAAATTCTCTGACTGTTCTGAACCATTTCAAGAGCCGATACGGCAACACCGCCTGCGTTTGCCGCTTTTGCAGGTGCAAGCCTGATACCGCTCTTTTGCAGTATCTTCATCGCTTCATGCGTCGTCGGCATGTTCGCACCCTCTATAACGTACTTAACTCCGTTTTCTATAAGTTTTCTTGCGTCTCCTATACCGATTTCGTTTTGAGTTGCACAAGGCATCGCAATGTCAACCTTGACACCCCACGGCTTCTGACCCGCAAAGAACGGGAGATTGAACTTTTTCGCAAAGTCTTCAATTCCCAAATCTTTTGACGAACGTATGCATAGCATATAATCTATCATTTCTCCGCTGAGACCGTCCTCAATATATACGTATCCCCTGGAACCCGATATCGTAACTACATTTGCACCGAGTTCGACCGCTTTCTTCGCCGCACCCCAAGCCACGTTTCCGTAACCGGATATTGCAATTACCTTTCCGCTTATGCAGTCGCCCTCGTGTTCAAGCATACGCTCGGCAAAATAGACCGCTCCGTATCCCGTAGCCTCGGGTCTGATAAGACTTCCGCCGTATGCAACACCTTTTCCCGTGAGTACTCCGCTTTCATATGCACTTCTTATTCTCTTGTATTGACCGAACATATATCCGATTTCTCTTCCGCCAACGCCGATGTCTCCTGCGGGAACGTCTGCGTCGGGACCTATGTGACGGTAAAGTTCTGTCATAAACGATTGACAAAATCTCATAATTTCATTGTCGGATTTGCCTTTCGGATCAAAATCCGCACCGCCTTTTCCTCCGCCTATCGGAAGACCCGTAAGACTGTTTTTGAGTATCTGCTCAAATCCCAAAAACTTTAAAATGGATAAATTAACTGACGGGTGAAAACGAAGACCACCCTTGTAAGGACCTATCGCACTGTTAAATTGTATTCTGTAACCCTTGTTAACGTGCACTTTTCCCGAGTCGTCAACCCACGGCACACGGAACATAATAATACGCTCAGGCTCTACAAATCTTTCAAGCAAACCTGCCTGCTCGTATTCGGGATGCCTTTCAAATACGGGAGATAATGATTCCAATATCTCGGTAGCGGCTTGATGAAACTCAGGCTCATTGGGATTTTTTTCTATAAGTTCATCTAAAACTCTCTGTACGTAAACACAACACATATGTTTTCCCTTTCGATGTACGGCAAAAATAACCGTTGTATTGCATAAAAACCACCGAAATTTCACGTGGTTAATCAATTCCGTCCAATATTGTACCACAAACTTGCACATTTTGCAAGTTTTTTTTTAAATAAATTCATAATTATTTTATTCTTATTGCAATATATTCAATTTTTCAGTCAAAGTTGACATATTTGTGCAAGATTTTTAACAAGCCCCGTCACGCAATGCCACTGTTTTTGTATGGCACTAATTTCATCATCAACTTTTATATCTATGACAAACCGTTTCCATAAGTTACTATGGTGCAGTAAAATTGAGCATGTTTTCAAATAAAAAATATGCATGCCAAAAAGCACTCGTCCTCTCTCGGGAGACAAGTGCTTTTTCCTTTACGTATAGAAAATCAAATTTTGAAATATTCCACCGCAGACTCAAATAATCCCATATCATATCTTCCGTCTACGTTTTTGTATAAATATTCTCCTTTTCTTTCGCTATGCCCCATTTTTCCGATAACACGACCGTCGGGAGAACAAATCCCCTCAACCGCCCACGCCGAGTTGTTCGGATTGAAATGAATATCGTCTGTCGGTTTACCCCCAAGGTCTACGTATTGCGTCAAAATCTGACCGTTTCGTGCAAGTTCGGAAAGCAATTCCGACTCACATAAGAACCTGCCCTCTCCATGCGATATCGGCACGCTGTAAATCTCGCCCACGTTTGTGTGTGTCAACCACGGCGACTTGTTTGTGCATATACGGGTTCTGACAATTCTCGATTGATGACGTCCTATGCTGTTGAACGTAAGCGTCGGGCAATGCTCGTCCGTGTCTATTATCTCACCGTAAGGCACAAGACCGAGTTTTATAAGTGCTTGAAATCCGTTGCATATTCCCGCCATAAGACCGCCTCTGTATCCGAGCAATCGATTTGTACTTTCCTTTATTCTTCCGTTCCTGAAAAATGCGGTTATAAACTTGCCCGAGCCGTCGGGTTCGTCTCCTCCCGAAAATCCTCCGGGTATAAATACAATTTGGGAATTGTCAATCGCTCTTGCAAAACCCTCGGCAGACTCCGCAATCGCACTGCTTGAATAATTCTTAATGACGAATATTTCAGTCTCCGCTCCCGCAGTTTCAAATGCCTTTGCGGTGTCGTATTCGCAGTTTGTTCCGGGAAATACGGGAATGAGAACTTTCGGCTTTGAGGAAATTATTTCGGCACTTGCACCTCTTGTTTTCACACTTGACTTTTTACCGCTGCCCACGTTGTACGATATAACGGGAATATCACATCCCTCACTCTTTATATTGCAACTGTAAACGCTTTCAAGTTTGTCCTCGTACGCCTTTTGAATATCGGATAAATCAATTTTTTCACCGTTTCGCTCAATCAAAGGTAACTCCGAAGTACATCCCACTTCTTTGCAAACGTAAATTTCATCGTCAACTTCAATATCCTTGCCGAGTTCTATAATAAACGAACCGTAATTGTATCCGAATATCTCTTCTTTTCTCAAATCATCACCGTACTTAAATCCGATTGAATTTCCGATGCAAGATTTAAGTATCGCCTCGGCAACACCGCCATACGTCGGTGTGTATACCGAGAGTGCTACACCGCTCCGCACAAGTTTGCAAACCTTGTCATATACCGAAAGTAATGACTTTGTAATCGGAAGCCCGTCGGAATTGTATTTCGGAGATAACAGTATAACCTTGTGGTTTGCACCTTTAAATTCGGGAGAAATAATATACTTTGCGTCAGATGTTGTAACCGCAAACGAAACAAGCGTGGGAGGCACGTCAATATCCTCAAAACTTCCGCTCATTGAATCCTTTCCGCCTATTGAACCTATGCGTAAATCCTGCTGTGCCTCAAATGCACCGAGCAGTGCCGCCATCGGTTTTCCCCAACGCCTCGGGTCTTGCCTCGGTTTTTCCATATATTCTTGGAAAGTAAGGTATACGTCCTCAAATTTCGCACCCGTGGCAATCAATTTCGAAACCGATTCGATTACCGCAAGATAAGAAGCGTGGAAAGGCGATTTTTCGGCAATGTAAGGATTGTATCCCCAAGCCATCAGCGAACATGTGTTCGTCTGCTTTTTCTCCGATGAGATTTTATGTACCATTGCCTGTATTGGCGTTTGCTGATTTTTGCCCCCGAAAGGCATAAGCACGGTACCCGAACCTATGGTGGAATCAAATCTTTCGGAAAGTCCTCTCTTTGAACAAACGTTCAAATCCGTCGCCAATGCATAGTACAAATCCGTAAAGTTCGTGTCGTTGTCGATTTTTCTGTCAAATTCACTGTGCTTTTCAATAATTACGTCCGTGTGCTTTTCAGCCCCGTTTGAATTCAAAAATTCACGTGAGATGTCAACAATAGTCTCACCTCTCCACGTCATTTTAAGCCGTGCTTCATCCGTCACAACCGCAACCACGGTGGCGTCCAAATTTTCTTTTTCGGCAAGTTCCCTGAATTTTTCAACGTCAAGAGGCGATACCACCACCGCCATCCGCTCCTGTGACTCGGAAATTGCAAGTTCAGTGCCGTCCAGACCCTCATATTTTTTCGGCACGGCGTCAAGATTTATCTCCAAGCCGTCGGCAAGTTCGCCCACAGCCACCGAAACACCGCCGGCACCAAAATCATTGCACCGTTTGATAAGCAACGACGCCTCGGAATTTCTGAACAACCTTTGCAACTTTCTCTCTTCGGGAGCATTTCCCTTTTGAACTTCCGCACCGCAGTTTTCAAGCGATGACATTGTGTGCGACTTAGACGACCCGGTTGCACCTCCGCAACCGTCACGACCTGTCTTTCCGCCTAAAAGTATTACAACGTCTCCGCTTTCCGGTCTCTCTCTTCTAACGTTCTTCTCCGGCGTTGCCGCAATGACCGCACCTATCTCCATACGCTTGGCAGCATATCCATTGTGATAAAGTTCGTCCACTTGCCCCGTTGCAAGCCCGATTTGATTGCCGTATGACGAATATCCCGCCGCCGCAGTCGTAACTATCTTTCTCTGAGGCAATTTTCCTTTAAGCGTTTCGAACGTAGAAGCAAGCGGATTCGCCGCCCCTGTTACACGCATAGCGGCGTATACGTAAGACCGCCCCGACAAAGGGTCCCTTATCGCTCCGCCTATACACGTTGCCGCACCGCCGAACGGTTCTATTTCGGTCGGATGATTGTGCGTTTCGTTTTTGAATAACAAAAGCCAATCCTCGCTCTCACCGCCGAAATCCACCTTGATTTTAACCGTGCAAGCGTTTATCTCCTCGCTCTCGTCAAGTTTTGAAAGCAAACCGTCCGCTTTGAGCGACCGCACGGCAATCGTCGCTATATCCATAAGGTTTATCGGCTTGCTTCTGCCGAGCCTTGACCTTGTATCCATATAATCATCGTAAGCACGCCTTACAAGGTCATCCTCAAACTCAACGTGTTCGATAGTCGTCAAAAAAGTGGTGTGACGGCAATGATCAGACCAATACGTGTCTATCATTTTTATCTCTGTAATTGTAGGATCCCTTTTTTCGGACTTAAAATAATCCCGACAAAACGTTATGTCGTCAAGATCCATGGCAAGACCGTTTTTGCTTATAAAATCACCAAGCCCCTCCTCATCGAGACTTGTAAATCCGTCAAGCACAGCAACGTTTTTCGGTATGTCGTAATCGACTGTGAGCGTCTCCGTCTCCGATAAATCCGCCTCCCTGCTTTCTACGGGATTTATAACGTGCTTCTTAATCTGCGAAATCTCGCTTTCGCTTAAATCTCCCTGTAATATGTAGACTTTCGCCGTTCTCACCGTAGGGCGTTCTCCCTGTGATATGATTTGAATACATTGCGATGCGGAATCCGCTCTCTGGTCAAATTGCCCGGGAAGATATTCCACCGCAAAAATAATACCGTCCCCCTGCGGAAGACTTCTGTAAACGTTATCAAGTTGAGGCTCCGAAAATACTGTTTTA
This sequence comes from uncultured Clostridium sp., assembly GCA_964526505.1. GTDB lineage: Bacteria > Bacillota > Clostridia > Oscillospirales > CAG-272 > SVTX01. Next base: position 23,326 of record CAZGJC010000012.1, on the reverse strand, counting down.
ACCGAATATTCAAACAGTTTCTCATCAACGTTTTCCACGTCGTATCTGTTCAAAATACGTACACCCGACAAGCGTTTTATCCCAAGCAAAGTACGTGCATCGTAAAGTAACGACGACGCTTCCAAATCAAGACCGCTCTTCTTTTCCACGTATATTCTGTAAACCATTTTGACATTTCCTTTCTTTAATAAGATTCAATCCCACGGATATCAAAGAGACACCGCCATTGCCCGCTCTCCGATGTCTCTACGATACCTCATATTTTCAAAATGAACTTTTCCGATCTCGCAATATGCCTTTTCTATCGCCCCACCGAGCGTCTTCGATTTTGCAACAACGCCCAAAACCCGACCGCCCGACGTAATAAGCCTGTCGCCGTCCAACTTCGCCCCGGCAATGTATAACTCGCCGTCAATCTCACCGTCAATTGTAATTTCATATCCCGTGTCGTAACGTCCGGGATATCCGTCACTCACTCCGACCACACAACACGCACAGTTGTCCTCAAATTCAACCAACACGTCGGCAAGACGGTGTTCCGATACCGCTTGCATTATCTCAAATAAATCCGTTTTAAGTAACGGCAGAACGACCTGTGTCTCAGGGTCTCCGAACCGACAATTGTACTCAATAACCTTCGCTCCCGAAGACGTCAACATCAGCCCAAAGTAAAGACACCCCTCAAACCGCCTTCCCTCGGATTTCATCGCTTCTATCGTCGGAATAAATATCTTCTCCATGCACTCCTCAGCGACCGATTCCGTGTAATACGGGTTCGGCGCAATCGTTCCCATACCGCCCGTGTTGGCTCCCGTGTCTTTGTCGTATGCACGTTTGTGATCCATGGACGACACCATGGGAACAATCGTCTCCCCGTCCGTAAAAGTAAGCACGGAAACCTCTACTCCCGATAAAAATTCTTCAATTACTATGCTGTTTCCGCTCTCTCCGAAAACCTTGTCCTCCATAATTGATTGTATCGCGAAAATCGCTTCCTCTCTTGTGTTTGCGACCGTAACGCCCTTGCCGAGTGCAAGCCCGTCCGCTTTAATCACGATGGGTAATTTGGAATTTGACACGTACCGCATAGCATCGTCTGCGTCTGAAAAAACTTCGTACTCCGCAGTCGAAATACCGTATTTTTTCATAAGATTTTTTGAAAAAACCTTGCTCCCCTCAATTATGGCGGCATTCGCACGAGGACCGAAACACTTTATACCTCGCTCATTCAATGCATCAACCGCACCCAAAACCAACGGATCGTCAGGTGCGACAACCGCAAAATCTATACGGTTCTCGCAGGCAAATTCCACAATTTTGTCAATATCCTTTGCCCCGATGTTTACGCATACGGCGTCCGACGCCATACCGCCGTTGCCGGGCAGAGCGAATATCGCATCTATACTTTTATTTTCTTTCAATTTCTTAATTATGGCGTGTTCTCTTCCGCCACCGCCTATGACCATTATCTTCATTATTCGAAATCTCCGCCTTTGATTATTCTTTTGGCAACCATCTCAACCGCCCTCGGAAGAATTACCCACTCTGCATTTCTCATCACGTGTGCTTGTAAACTTTCGGGCGTTTCGTCCTTTCGTACCATGACGGATTTTTGAAGAATTATTCTGCCCCCATCGGGAATTTCGTTCACGTAATGTACTGTCGCACCGGTAACTTTAACACCGTAATCCAGTACCGCACGATGAACTTTCAAACCGTAAAATCCTTTACCGCAGAAAGAAGGAATAAGCGACGGGTGAACGTTTATTATTCTCTCCGGATACCGCTTTACGAAATCCGCAGATAAGATACACAGAAATCCCGCAAGAACTATCATCTCTATTTCGTGTGCTTCGAGTTGTTCGATAACTCTTTCTTCGAATTCCTCCTGCGACGAACATTCTCGTCTCGGCACAATGGCGGTCTGTAAATGATTCATTTTAGCCCGTGTCAGAGCATAAGCGTCGTACTTGTCGGACAAGACAAGTGCAAGTTCACCGTGAGGGATTCCTCCCTCTTTTGCGTAATCTATAATCGCTTGAAGATTTGTTCCGCCACCGGAAACAAATACAGCAAATTTTACTTTTCTCACACAAAAAATCCTCCGTCAGAATCTAAATTCAATATCGCCGTCAGCAGAATATAACTCCATCGTCACCGCTTACCACTTCTCCGATAACATATGCGTCCTCTCCACTCTCTCGGAGAATATCAAGTGCTTTGTAGGCGTCCCCCGACGAGACCACAACGCTCATTCCGACACCCATATTGAAAGTATTGAACATATCACGCTCGGGTATGTTGCCCTCTTTTGCGATAAGATCAAATATCGGAAGAACTCTTATATCCGACTTCTTTATTTTTGCGGAAAGCCCCGACGGAATTGTTCTCGGAATATTTTCGTAAAATCCTCCGCCCGTAATGTGAGATACGCCTTTTACGTTTATATGCTCAAAAAGGTTGAGCATGGGCTTTACGTATATCTTTGTAGGCGTGAGTAATGCCTCACCGATACTCTGACCGCCCAAAGATTCAAGCGGAATTTTGACGTCTCTGTTTTCAACGTCGAATACACGCCTTACAAGCGAAAATCCGTTGGAATGAACACCACTTGACGGCAATGCGATTATAACGTCTCCCTTGCAGATTTTCGAATTGTCTATTATGCGACTTTTATCGACAACGCCAACCGAAAATCCCGCAAGATCGTATTCGTTCTCGGGATAAAATCCGGGCATCTCGGCAGTCTCGCCTCCGATAAGAGACGCACCCGACTGCACACACCCCTCGGCAACACCCTCGACAACAGAAGCGATACGCTCGGGTATATTCTTTCCGCAAGCGATGTAATCAAGGAAAAAGAGAGGCTTTGCTCCGCAACATATAACGTCGTTTACACACATGGCAACACAGTCTATACCTACCGTGTTGTGCTTATCCATAATAAACGCAAGTTTGAGTTTCGTTCCCACACCGTCGGTACCGCTGACAAGCACGGGACGTGTTATGTTCGTCGTGTCAAGTTCAAAAAGTCCGCCGAATCCGCCGATTCCCGTAAGCATACCGTCTGTAACGGTTCTTTTTATATGTTGCTTCATAAGTTCCACGGCTCTGTAACCTGCCGTGATATCCACTCCCGCACTCTTGTAACTTTCGCTGTAACTCTTGCTTGCCATATCCGTTCTCCTTTTGATAATTTATCTTTTGCGTATTTTACTCTTTTCCGTTCCAACAGTACGTGCATAGACACGACGGGTCAAGCCCTATCGCCTCTATAAGCCCTTCAAGCGTCTGAAATTCCAATGATGCGAAATGAAATTTTTCACATATCGCACGTCTGAGTGACCGACCTCTCTGTGTATTAGCATCCGAATATTCTTCTATATGCTCAAATCCGCTCTCACCTTCAAGTTCAAGTATAATCCTGCGTGAGATAAGTTCAAGTTCATTTGTCGCACGTGTGAAATTCAGATACTTGCAACTGTAAGTTATAGGCGGACAGGCGGAACGCATATGAACACTCTTCGCTCCGTTGGCATATAAAAATTCCACCGTTTCTTTGAGTTGCGTTCCCCTGACTATCGAGTCGTCCACAAATAACAGATTTTTGCCCCATATCAGTTCATGAACGGGTGTTTGTTTCATCTTCGCTATCCTGCTCCGCTCTTTTTGACTTGACGGTGTAAAACTTCTTGCCCATGTCGGAGTGTACTTTATAAAGGGGCGGGCGAAAGGAATATGACTCTCGTTTGCATATCCGATGGCGTGTGGAGTTCCCGAGTCGGGCATACCGCCGACGTAATCAATGTCGGAAATAAGACCTCTCTCCCTGTCGTATCGTGCCATTATACTGCCTGTTCTGTATCTCATAACTTCAACGTTCACGCCCTCATACGTAGATGTGGGATAGCCGTAATACGTCCATAAAAACGAACATATCTTCATCTTTTCCCCAGGAGGTGAAAGTTGCTCGTAACCACCCGGCGTGAGTTTTACTATCTCACCGGGTCCTATTTCTCTCTCTATTGCAAAACCGACCTTTTCAATTGCAAAAGACTCAAACGACGCACAAAATCCGAAGTCGTTTTTTCCTATAACAAGAGGAATTCTGCCGAGTTTGTCTCGGGATACGATAATCGAACCGTCATCGCACAGTATCATAATCGACGCCGTGCCGTCGATTACGTCTTGTGCGAATTGTATTCCCTCAACAAAATTGTTCTTCTGATTTATAAGCGATGCGACAAGTTCAACCGAGTTTACACGTCCGCCCGTCATAACGTCAAAGTGACCGCCGTTGCACAATAAATACTTTTTTGCAAGTTCTTCCGAATTGTTTATCACGCCTATAATACAAATAGCGTAAACACCGATACTTGACCGTATAAGTAACGGTTGAGGGTCCGAATCACTTATACATCCGATGGCGGAATTTCCACGCATCTCTTCAAATACGTGTTCGAATTTTGTCCTGAAAGGTGAATTTTCTATGTTATGTATCTCTCTTTGAAGTCCTATTGTCTCATCAAACGCAGCCATACCGCCTCTGCATGTGCCGAGATGTGAATGATAGTCCGTACCGAAAAATACGTCGGAGATAGCGTCTTGCTTGCTTGTAAGCCCAAAAAAACCGCCCATTTTTATCCTTCTCTTCCTATTATTATGTGTCTTTAAACTTTTCGATATTTAAATTCAAAGACTGCTGTACTTCTCTCTTATCTCCCTGTCACAATCAAGAATACGATTAACGGAATTAAGTCTTTCTTGCTTTAAAAGTTCGGACAAACGCTCGTCGTCGATAGCAAGCATTTGAATGGCGAGGAGCGATGCGTTAACCGCTCCGTTTATCGCAACCGTCGCCACGGGTACGCCCGATGGCATTTGTACCGTTGAAAGGAGAGAATCCATGCCGTCCAGCGTGGAGGATTTGACGGGTATTCCTATAACGGGCAGTGTCGTATTCGCCGCAATAACGCCTGCCAGATGTGCTGCCTTTCCTGCGGCGGCAATAATAACTCCGAATCCACACGCTTTCGCTTCATTTGCAAAACGCATCGTTTCATTTGACGTGCGGTGTGCGGACAAAACTCTTACTTCAAACGGAACACCGTATCTTTTAAGTACCTCAAAAGAACTCTCGACAACGGGCAAATCGCTGTCGCTTCCCATAACTATTCCGACCTTTTTCATAACCCTATTCCTCTTTCTTCGGATAAAATAAAAAACCGTGCAGGAAGATTACGCACCTATCCTGCACAGTTATATTTTTATGGACACCTCGGGAGTTACACCGAAAATTTTCTTTTTGTGTTTGCAAATAAAAATTCTCATAGAACTTCCCTCCGAGGGTTTTTACTGTAAACTAATTATAACCGAAAAAATTTAATAAGTCAATCGCAAAAAAGCATTTTTTTCTTTTTCGATGTTTGTTACAATATCAAAGAAATTTTGCCTGAATTTTGTGGATGTTTTGACAATTGCAATCCAACGCTTTTTGCAAAGAATAAAAGCGTCAATCAACAAAGTCCGCAGAGATATAAAGAATACACCTGTCCGTGCTGAGTCCCAAAACTTCTATGAGATATTCTATAACGATTTTGCCGTTTTCTTCAAACGTGTTGTCAACTCTCACGGTGTCAATCGAAACGTTGAAAGTCGAGTACGGCGTGTTGTAACGGCTCATATGCCTCTTTCCCTCTTCAAAAGAAAGCGACGTGCTGACCTCACCGTCTCTCATCATCACAATGAACGAAGGACGATTCTTGCCGAACATTATTTTGGTCACACAACCCTCCATGCCCGTAAGTTCGCTCTCGTTGTATTGCAAAATTACACTTCCGCCGTCACCGCATATGACTTTTCCCTCCGTGATAAGTTCCGATATCTCGTTTTCCGCTTGAATTTTCGACATCAAAGCCGAAAAATCTCCGTAACTTCCGATATCTCCCCCCTCCGATTGCGAGAAAATTCTTTCAAGCATATCAACGGCACTTTCAAAATCGTTTTCACTCATACTGAGTCTGTCTGTTTTTAAAGTAATTTTAGCGTTTCTTTCCATTCAAAAATCCGATCCTATCGTATTTTATGATTTTCCGAATAATTCCTGTGCGTATCTAACCGACCCCATAGCGTCGGGAGAATAAAAATCCGCACCTATCATATCGGCATATTCCTGCGTCAGTACCGCACCGCCGACCATAACCTTTGTGTCGGGACACTCAACTCTGAGCATGGCTATCGTATCAGCCATTGCAGGTACCGTTGTGGTCATCAATGCACTGAGTCCGACAAGTTTTACACCGTTTTCCTTGGTGGCATCGCAAACAACTTCCACAGGCACGTCACGACCGAGGTCTATAACGGTAAAACCGAAATTTTCCAGTAATACTTTTACAATGTTTTTGCCTATGTCGTGTATGTCGCCCTTGACCGTGGCAAGTATTATTTTCTCTCCTTGCTCGGCATTTTTGGGGAGTTTGCTCTTTACCGCTTCAAATGACGCTTGTGAGGCTTCCGCACTCATTAGCAACTGTGGCAAATATACCGTTTTTTCTTCAAACCCTTTTCCAACCACTTCCAGTGCGGGAATAATGTGACCGTTTATTATATCCATAGGTTGCATCGACGCAAGCATTTGCTCTGTCAACGCTCTTGCTCTTTGTGCAAGCCCTTTTATAATTGACGTTTGAAGTTCTCCCTCTCCCGTAATTTCACCCATACCCGACTTCTTTTCGAGGTTCTGCGACGAATTGCCCAAAACAGTTGTGTTTGAGGCAAATTTGATATATTCGTTAAATCCCTCATCAAAACCGCAAAGGGCACAGTAACTTCTGTGTGCTTTCATCATTTCCTGCGAGTTGGGATTCATTATCGCACAGTTCAGCCCCACACCGAGAGCCATAATATAAAATGTTGACGTAACAAAATCTCTCTGAGGCAAACCGAAAGATATATTCGATATTCCCAGACTTGTGTAAAGCCCGAGTTCTTCTCTTATCAGGCGTATCGCTTCAAGAGTTATGGCAGGAGAGTTTTTATCTGATGATACCGTAAGTGCCAACGGGTCAACCACAATATCTTTTTTGTCAATTCCGTAACTTTCGGCTCTCTGCATAATTCTGCGAGCGATTTCCACACGTCCACGTGCATCTTCGGGTATTCCGTCCTCATCCATCGTCAGTGCAATAATAACACCGCCGTATTTTTTCACTATCGGAAATACCGCAGACATACTTGCCTCACTGCCGTTTACGGAATTTATAAGAGGCTTTCCGTTGTAAATTCTGACGGCTCTTTCCATAGCCGTAAAGTTTACGGTATCAATCTGCAAAGGCAACGTGCAAACCGCTTGTATTTCACGCACCGCTCTCTTCATGGTTTCAACTTCGTCGATTTCAGGCAACCCGACGTTTACGTCAAGTACGTCCGCACCACGATCCTCCTGTGCCGTAGCCTCCGAGAGTATATACGATATATCTTTTGTTTTCAATGCCTCTTTGAGTTTCGGCTTTCCGGTGGGATTTATTCTCTCACCTATAATAATGGGACGATTACCTATCTCACAGGCTGATATGTATGAAGATATAAGCGTTCTGTTTTTCTTTGTCGGACATATCTGCTCTATACCGTCAATTGCAAGACGTGTTTTGCGTATGTATTCCGGATTCGTTCCGCAACAACCTCCGAGTATATTTGCACCCATGCGTGCCATTCTTGCCATAATTTGCGAAAACTCATCGGGAGTCACGTCGTATACGGTCTCCCCGTCCCTCTGAACAGGCAAACCTGCATTGGGTCGTACAATAATCGGAGTTGACGAATATTTTATAAATTCGGGTAATATCTCTTCCATTTGCTTCGGACCCAATGAGCAGTTCATACCTATGGCGTCCACACCGAGTCCTTCAAGAAGAGTCACCATTGCCGACACGTCCGCACCCGTCATAAGTTTGTGTGTGGCATCGTAAACGTTGGTTACGAATATCGGTAAATCGCAGTTCTCTTTTGTCGCCAAAATCGCCGCTTTTGTCTCGTAAGAGTCGTTCATAGTCTCTATAAGCACCGCGTCAGCACCGCATTTTGACCCTATTTTGACCGTTTCCGAGAACGCTTTCACCGCCTCTTCAAACGGCAAATCCCCATATGGTTCAAGCAATTTCCCGAGCGGACCCACGTCAAGAACAAAATAAACATCTCTCCCCGTCTCCAATCTCGCTTTTTCCATACAATTAAAGGATTTTCGCACCATTTCCTCAACGGTTTCTTTGGAATATTTCAGTGTATTTACGCCGAAAGTATTGGACGTCAAAATGTCGCAACCCGAGTCTATATAAGCCTTGTGGACGTTTTTTATAACTTCCGGATGAGTTATGCTCCAAGTTTCGGGTGCCTCTCCCGGCATAAGCCCGGCAGATTGAAGCATCGTTCCCATTCCGCCGTCAAACATAAGTTTTTTTCTTTTTATTTGTTCGGTTATTTTCATAAAAAATCCTTAAAATATAAATATTTTTCAAAACTTAAAAACGATAAATTCAATCAGAATTCAAACAAAATCAGCCGTTAGTTCGAAATCAACCCTTTTAACCATAAGGGTTTTAAACGTTTTTCATTCCGACAACGGCAGTAACGGTTTTGGTCGGCGACATCATCAATCCGTTTGTAAGCGACGCACCGATATTTTTCGGCGTGTTTAAAATTTCTGTTATTTTTCTTTGCCATTCAATTGAAAAATCTCCGTATCCCGCTGAAAAACGTTCAACAGTACTTTTTCCCTCGGCAATCACCATATCAGCCAAATATGCATTCAATTTGTCGCACAATTCTTCCACAAGAGTGCTTCCGGTCGCATCGCAAGCAAGAGACAGAAGCGGAGAAGTCACTTCCGCCTGTCTGATAACTCTGTCAACACCCACTCCGACAGTCGCACAGAAAACAAACGCCTCATCGCACAGCGAGAGTCTCTTGCACAAATTTCGGCTTGTAATATTCATTTCTCCGATATTTAACCGCTCTTCGGATATAATTTCAACAGGCAATCGCACAAAACAAGTCCTGCACCCGGCATTTGCAAGCACTGAATTTATTGCCTTGTCCACCAAACCATCAAAAACGTCGGTTTGCGATTTTCCGACCCTCATATATCTCAAAATTTCGGATTTAGGCAACGTTTCAATGCAAAAATCCTTTTTAAAAACCGTATACATATTAACCGATTATATGCGATATATTCTCCATAATCTTTGCGGCGACGTCGGGTTTATTCATACAATATACGTGAACGTTTGATATTCCGTTTGCGTAAAGATCAATAATTTGTTCGGTAGCATAAGCAATTCCCGCCTGCTTCATCGCATCAGGATTATCACCGTATCTGTCTACGATTCTCAAAAATCTCGCAGGCAAAGCGGAACCCGAAATAGCACAAGTTCGCTTGATTGACTTGGGATTTACAACCGGCATTATTCCAGCAACAACCGGAACGGTAATGTCCGCCTCTCTTATTCTGTAAAGGAAATTATAGAGAATGTCGTTGTCAAAAAACATCTGAGTGGTTAAAAACTCACATCCTGCATCAACCTTTTCTTTCAGGTGCTTAATATCGTCGGAGTACGACGTTGCCTCGGGATGTCCCTCGGGATAGCACGCACCGCCTATGCAAAATTCACCTACGCTCTTTATGTCCTCTATAAGTTCACTTGCATAATGATAAGAAAGATGAGACCTATCCATTTCGGCAGGTGCGTCTCCTCTGAGTGCGAGAATATTCTCAATTCCCGCATCTTCTAAAAGTTTTAATTGGTTATGAACCTTTTGCTTGTCGGAAGAGAGACACGTAAGATGCGTCAATGCCGTAACACCGAAATTGTCTTGAAGATTCGATGCGATTTTTACCGTTGTCTCAGACGTTCCTCCGCCCGCACCGTAAGTCACACTCATATACGACGGTTTGAGTTTTGCGACTTCCTCTGTGGTTTTTCTTACGCTGTCGTATGCATCCCACGTTTTCGGAGGAAAAACCTCGAGAGAGAGTTTCGGCTTTTTATCATTAAGTATTTCTGTAAGTTTCATAATTTACTTCCTTTAATTTATTGAAAACATATATTCCCATTTTAAATACGGTATATTTTACCACAAAATCTCTTATCTTTCAAGCATTTTTTGAAAAATTCAATCTTCGCTCGTCAATATTTTTTGTGTACTCAACATTAAGTAAGTAAACTATTTAAGACGTCACACAAAACCGCCCCAATCCATTGACAAAAACAATTGATTGTGCTAAAATTTTAAGGTAAAATATGCAAAAAAGAGTCTAAATCTTTAAAAATTCATCTAAAATATAGAGGAAAAATGAAGAAAAAAGTTTTAAAATTGCGAAAAAAGCGAAAAAAATGGTTTTATACTCTTCTGCGACAACGATTTGTTATTGCACTTCTTTTGCTTATTCAATTTGCCGTATTCGGTATTTTAGTATCCAATTTGAGTCGCACGTCGGAATATATAAAATACACGTTGCACGCCATAAGCATTTTTTTATGCATCGGAATTATTTCACAGGAAGAAAAAACAGCCTATAAAATCGTTTGGGTGTTTATTATTCTGTTAATGCCACTTTTCGGAGGACTGTTTTATCTGTTGTTCAGGTGGCAGACGTCCAAAAAAAGAATATCCCACTATTTTGCCAAATACGAAAACAGCACAAGACCGTATTTTAAAATCGGCGACGACAAACTGCGTCTTGTGGAAAAAAGCGTGCCTTCGCAACTGCCTGCCGTGCGTTATCTTCAAAACGCCGAAGGGTTCCCTGTTTATACGAACACACAAACCACTTTCTTCCCTCTCGGAGAATTTTGGTATGACGATATGCTCGGTGAATTGCGACGAGCCACAAAATACATCTTCCTTGAATATTTCATCATTGAAGAAGGCAGTTTTTGGAATTCAATCCTGGATATTTTGAAGCAAAAAGCATCCGAGGGTGTTGACGTCAGAATTATATACGATGATATCGGGTGTTTTTTAACACTTCCAAAAAAATATCACGAACAATTAAACGCCATGGGCATCAAATGCGTTGTATTCAATAAATTTACGCCAATAGTTTCGGGACTTCAAAACAACAGAGACCACCGTAAAATAACATCCATTGACGGAAAAATCGCTTACACCGGCGGTTGCAATATGGCGGACGAATATATAAACCGCAAAGAAAAGCACGGTCACTGGAAGGATTGTGCGTTAAAAGTCGAGGGTGAAGCAGCATGGGGACTGACACTTATTTTTCTGCAAATGTGGTCTTCTTGCAAAAACCAAAGTGAAGACTATTCTCTGCTCTATCCGTATACAAATGAGCCGTGCAACGTCGAAAGCGACGGTTTCGTTCAGCCGTATGCCGATTCACCGCTTGACAAGTCTCACGTGGGCGAAAACGTATATATGGGAATAATTCAGAACGCAAAACAATATCTCTATATCAACACGCCTTATCTCATTCCGGATGAGAATATTCTCTCCGCAATTATTCTCGCTTCAAGAAGCGGTATTGACGTAAAAATAATCACTCCCGAAGTATGGGACAAGCGTTTTGTGCATATGACAACACGCTCATATTACAGAGAACTGATAAAGGCAGGCGTTGAGATATACGAATATGCCGGCGGATTCAATCACTCCAAAACTTTCCTATCAGACGATATTGTGGCTACGGTAGGCACGGTAAATCTCGATTTTCGAAGTTTATATCTGCATTTTGAATGTGGGGTAAGGCTTGTAGCCACAGATGCCGTAATGCAAGTAAAAGACGACTTCGTATCCACGCTTTCAAAATGCAAAAAAATAACTCTTGACGACTGCAAAGCAAAACTTCCGATGCGTATAATTCAAAACGTTTTGCGTATATTCGCACCGCTTATGTAAAAAATACATTCCAAACAGGTGACTTATGAAAAAATTATCACTATCGCTGTTAAGCGTTCTACTTGTACTAACCATATTTTTAACGTCTTGCCAAGGCACCTCAACGGACAAGTCTCATGCCGACGGTTGCATTGACAATGACAACAACGGCATATGCGACGTTTGTCACACTTCCGTAATTGAAACCGTTGATTTCTACGCCATAAACGACCTTCACGGCAAATTTGCGAATACGTCTTCCGACGAAGGCGTTGACGAAATGACAACATATCTCAAAGACGCATACGAGAAAAACGACCACTCAATAACGTTATCATCCGGCGATATGTGGCAAGGCACCGCCGAATCGGGAGTAACAAAAGGCAAAATCGTAACCGAATGGATGAATTATATAGGCACAGTCTCAATGACGCTCGGCAACCACGAATTTGACTGGGGCGAGGAGCAAATAATCGCCAACGCCGAAATTGCCGATTTCCCTTTTCTTGCAATAAACATATATGATGCCGACACAAATGAAATCGCAGATTACTGTTCTCCATCGGTCACTGTTGAATGCGGAAACGTGACTGTCGGAATTATAGGTGCGATAGGTGATTGCTATTCCTCAATTTCATCGGATATGACAGATGGCATATATTTCAAAACGGGTGATGAACTCACAAAACTTGTAAAAGAAGAGTCCGAAAAACTTCGTCGTGACGGTGCGGATTTTGTAGTGTACTCTCTCCATGACGGATACGAAAAGTCAAAGAGCGGAACTCAAAGTATCGGTGAGCGAGACCTGTATTCCTACTACGCAACCGAACTTTCACGAGACGGCTACGTTGACCTCGTATTTGAGGGTCACACTCATCAAAGTTACGTTTTAAAGGACACGTGGGGCGTTTATCACCTTCAAGACGGCGGTGAGAATCAAGGGATTTCCCACGTTGAAGTCTGCATAAACTTCGCCAACGGAAACTCGGATATAAACGTGGCTGAGTTTGTGGAGGACGACGATTACGTAAATCTCGATGCCGATTCGATAGTGTCCGAATTGGAAACAAAATACAATGACAAACTTTCTTATATAAATTCTGTTTTGGGATACAACGGAACATACCGCAAAAGTGATTATCTTTGCGATCTTGTCGCAGAACTCTATATGGAAAAAGGCAAGGAAATTTGGGGAGAGACGCACGACATAGTACTTTCGGGAGGATTTCTTTCCGCCAGAAGCCCTTATAATCTCAAAGTGGGTGATATAAAGTACACTGACCTTTATTCGATTTTCCCATTTAACAATCAACTTGTTCTGGGCAAAATAAAAGGAAGCGATCTACTGTCCAAATTTATAAACACAACCAACGACAGATACCACGTGTCTTACACCAACGGGCTTGAAAGCACGATAGACAAGAACGCTTACTATTATATAGTTACGGATACGTACACTTCAACGTACAAATATAACAATATTGAAGAAATAGAGCGTTATCCATATGAAGTATACGCCCGTGACCTGCTTGCGGATTATATAGCAAACGGCGGTTTGAAATAAAATCAATATACAAAAAAGTCCTTCGGTTTAAACGAAGGACTTTTTTCGCAAAACGTATTTATTTTTGTCATATTTTAGGGTATAATAAATACATCCCCTCAAAAAGTGAGGCTTTTGCAAATTGAGGGAAAATATGTGTGAAAGGAAAAAAATCCGAATGACAGAATACAAACTATCCTCGGAGCAAATCGAAAATTTCAGGCGGTCTCTGATTTTAGAGGAAAGAAGCGGAGCCACCGTAAACAAATATCTGCACGACGTGCGAGTATTTGTAAATTATATCAGAGGAAAAACCATCACAAAAGACCTCGTGATAGAATACAAAAAGTATCTTCAAGACAATTATGCCATAAGAAGCGTAAATTCTATGATAGCGTCACTCAACAGCCTTTTTGTGAGTCTCGGCTGGTATGAATTGAAAATAAAAACGTTGAAGTTGCAACAGCAAATCTACTGCCCGGAAGAAAAAGAACTTACCAAAGGCGAATACAGGCGACTGTGCGATGCGGCAAGGTTAAACAAAAATCAAAGGCTAAATCTAATTATACAAACCATATGCAGTACCGGAATAAGGGTAAGCGAGTTACAGTATATAACCGTGGAGTCGGTAAGCAGCGGCGTGGCGGTCGTAAGTTGCAAAGCCAAAACACGAACGGTATTTATAATACGTGAACTTCAAAAGAAACTTTTGAAATACGCCAATGACCACAATATAAAACACGGGCAGATTTTTATAACGAAAAACGGCAAGCCCGTCAATCGCACAAATATATGGCGAGAAATGAAATTGCTTTGTACAAATGCAGGTGTAGACCCACGCAAAGTGTTCCCTCATAATCTCAGGCATTTATTTGCACGAACATTTTACAGCATAGAAAAAGATATTGCCAAACTTGCGGACATATTGGGACATTCAAGCATAAACACCACACGCATTTATATTATATCAACGGGTGCCGAACACCGTGGACGTATGGAAAATATGCACCTTATAATTTAGAACAACTCAAACAATAAAAAAACCGTCACTTGACGGCGTGAGCAACATAATTTGTATTATGTTGTATTTTTTTATCATACAGACCCCTCGATTTTTGCAGAGTCACATAATTTGTATTATGTTGTAAAAGTTATTCGCAAGTGAATCCCCCGAACAACCCTCTGTACATATTTTAAGCCTGTTTTTTGCAAATGTCAATAGTTTTAGTGAAAAAAATCGTACCATTTAACTCAATATTTCCACTTTTGTTAATTTTGACAAAACAAAAAAGCCTTTTCCGATGATAAATTTAAGATTAACCCGAGAAAAGGTTTTATTTCTGTTGCTATTTTTGTCTGCCACTTGATGCAGGCTTTTTTTATTTTGCCTATTTTACAACATAATACAAATTATGTGTTAGTTATAAGCATATAATAGTAACCCCCCCCCGAAAAATTGTCAAGTAAAATTTCACAGAAAGGAAGACACCACTATGACAAACTTAAAATCCACTAAGCGTGCATTGTTTGCAAGCCTTATGGCTATTCTTCTTTGCTCAGCAATGCTCCTCGGAACCACTTTCGCATGGTTCACAGACACCGCCCACGTTGGCGTAAATACCATTCAATCCGGTAACCTTGACGTTGCTCTTGAAATGCTCAACTCCGACGGCAATTGGGTATCCGTTGAAGGTCAAACTCTCAGTTTCACAGACGAATATTGGCAGCCCGGTTGCGAATATTCTCTCCCCAAACTTCGTGTTGTCAACAACGGCAACCTTGATATCAAATATCAGGTTATTATCACCGGAATCAACGGCGATGCCAAACTCAATGAAGTTATCGTTTGGACAATAAACGGCGTTAAAATAGGCACTGATATGACTCTCGATGCAGGCAAAAACGCAGAATTCACTATTTCCGGAAGAATGAAAGCAGACGCAGGCAACGAATACCAGAACCTCAAAATCGAAAACATCGGCATTACCATTAAGGCTACTCAGAACAAGGACGATGCGGTTTATCCCGAAATCGTTTACGATGCAACAGATTTTGAAAGTGCATTAAATGATGAAAAGATTCAAAACATCATTATTGCAAGCGACTTGACATATGACTGGGGCAACGGCTCTTACAACAACGCAAACAACCTTAAAATGCAAAACAGAACAATCAGCGGTGCAACAGGTAACGAAGTTATCACGTTCAAGGGCTACGGTTCTGCAAACAACATCAAAAATCTTACTCTCAACAACATCAACGTTATCGACGAGACAAAAGGCGACAACGAAAACGCTTGGGAACACAGATATCTCGAATTCGACAATCTTACCGCAAACAACGTAAACTTCATTAACGCACCTCAACTCAACGGCACTTGCGTATTGACAAACTGCACGTTTGCAGGCACATCCGATGTTTACGGTGCATGGATCAACTCCGGCAACATTACGCTCATCAACTGCACGTTCACAGGAAACCGTGGTCTTAAAATTCACGAAGCATATGGTTCCGACGTTACAAGCGTAACAGTTCAAGGTTGTACATTCAACAACTCTCAAAAACCCGGTGTTGTAATCGGAACTCTCGATTCCACAACGTCCGTTACAATCAAAAACTCTCTCTTCAACTGCCCCGCAGGCGATCAGGGAATGCACATTTATGAGTCCGACACAGCCATTGAGAACTTCCACTTCACAAATGAAGGCAATACTGTTCTCCCCGACGGTTCGAAACTCGTATACACAGCAAGCGAACTCAAAGACGCTCTCAAATCAAACGGAACAATTTACATTGCAAACGATATAGACCTCACAGGCAAAACTTGGAACACCGTTAATTTGGTGTCAGGAAGAAATATAACAATCGTTGGCAACGGTCACACAATAAAAGGTCTTTCCAATGCTTTGATCAACCTCAAAGGTAATGCTTATGCGACAATTAGTGGCCTTACAATCAACGGAGCGAACATTCTCGGAAACTCGCAGGAGACAACTTTTGCTCTCGGCACAGGTGCCCTCGTTGCATCCGTTGACGCCGGTAGCAAAGTAATCCTCGAAAATTGCCACGTTAAAAACTCTACTATAATCGCAGAAAACTATACAGACGCATATGGCTTAAACGAAGTGAGAGCGGGCGGTCTTGTAGGATACGTATCCGTTTCCGCAAGTCAGTTCAGCGTAAGCAACTGTTCCGTTGAAAACTGTACAATAACAGGTGACAATGGTGCGGCGGCCATCGTTGTATACACGGGCAAGGCAACAATCTCCGGATGTTCCGTAAGCGAATGCAAAATCTCCTGCACAGAAAACCGTGAAGGCAGTGCCGCAAAAGCAGGTTACATAGCAGGTACGGTTGTTGATGCCGTAACAATTTCGGGTTGCACGGTTGATACAAATTCTACACTCAGCAACAACAATTCCGCAGAACCCATTAACAACGGTTACATCGGAAGAAACATTGGCGGATCTGTAACAATAAAATAATTTAATATCCAAATCAAACGGTAGTATTCGCATAGACGCTTCACACATCGTCAATGCGTTACTAAATACAGATATTGCTCTTCTACCTCACTTTGAGCAATATCGAAAACTGCGGTTATAATATTAACCGCACGGCTTGTGGTCCACCTCATTTACCACAGCCGTGGCTTGATGCTTTTTCCTCACTTTGAGCCTCAAGCCCGCGGTTGTCTTTTTCCTCACTTTGCGACAACCGCTCACACGGGCAAGGGTTTTCCCTTGCCCGTGGTTTTTTTGTGTTTGCGTACTTCTTTTACTATTGACTTTAAGTCGTCAAAGCATTATAATATATGTATAATAATTTTTCAGAGGAGATACGAAAATGCTCAAAGAAAGAAAAGATATAGAAGCAAAATATAAGTGGGACCTTACCGTCATTTATCCTGACGAAAAGGCTTTCTACGACGACTATACCAAATGCGAAAAACTTATAAAAGAATTTAAAAAACACGAAAAAAATATGACTCGCACAGCACAAAATCTTTACAACACGCTCAAAGATATGTGCGAAATAGAAGCGATTATCGAAAAACTCTGGCAATACGCTTCCCTCAATTTCTCCGTTGATACAACCAACAACACTTATCAAGCACTCACATCCAAAGTGAGAAATCTTACAGTCGTTGCCGGTACCGCATCGTGGTTTGTTTCTCCTTATATAATCAAACTCGACGATGACACCATAAACGCATATTTTGAGCAATTCCCCGCTCTTGAAACGTACAGACGCACAATTTATCTTACAAGAAAGAACAAGCCTCACACGCTTTCAGACGAATCCGAACAACTCATCTCCCGTATGGAAGATTGTCTCGGCTCGCACGACAGCATAAGAAGCATTTTCGCAAACTCCGATCTTCAATTCGGAAAAATAAGAAATTCAGAGGGAAAACTTGTTGAACTTACCGACACAAACTACGTTCCTTTCCTTATGGGTTCGGACAGACGTGTTCGTCAATCCGCTTTCCGCACGCTTTACAAAACCTACGGTCAGTTCGGCAACACATTTGCAACCATATACGACGGCAGAGTTAAAGAGGCTTGCACACTTGCGAAAATCCGCAATTTCAAAGATTCGATTACCGCATCCACTTTCGGCGACGAAGTTACTCCCGAAATCTACAACAATCTCATAGACACAGTAAACAAGGGTCTTCCCGCAATATACGATTACTATGCGTTAAAGCGTGAAGTTCTCGGAGTTGACAATCTCCATATGTACGACGTTTACGCTCCTCTTATAACGGGCGAAAACAATCGTGAATATTCGTACGAGGAAGCGGTTGACGAAGTACTTAAAACGGTGGAGGTTTACGGAAAAGAATATTCCGACGCTCTCCGTGAGGGTCTTACCGAAAAGGGCTGGGTTGACGTTTATCCCACCAAGGGTAAGCGTGGCGGTGCGTTCTCATCGGGTACGCCTGCGTCAGAGCCTTATATTATGCTCAACTACACAAACACATTTAACGACGTATCAACGCTGGCACATGAAGCAGGTCACTCCATGCACACCTACTTCTCAAACAAATACAATGAACCGCACAATGCGGGATACACAATATTCGTAGCGGAAGTTGCGTCTACCGTAAACGAACTTCTTCTCAGCCATCGCAAACTTCGTGAAAGCCAAAGCGACGACGAAAAACTCTTTATTCTCAACGAACTTATGGAGACGTACAAAGGAACACTCTTCCGTCAAACTATGTTTGCCGAATTCGAGCGTGATATGCACGCTCTCTGCGAAAAGGGTGAGCCTTTAACGGCTGAACTTATCAACAAACGCTACTACAAACTTGTTCGCCGTTATTTCGGAAAAGACGTTAAATGCGACAAACAAATAGCATACGAATGGATGAGAATACCTCACTTCTATTCTTGCTTCTACGTTTACAAATATGCAACCTGTATCTCTGCGGCGTCTGCAATTGTAAAGCGTATTGAAACCGAGGGAGATGCTTACGTATCCAAATACATAGACTTCCTAAAATGCGGAGGCTCTCGCTCACCGCTTGACAGTCTCCTTGTTGCGGAAATAGATATGACCAAACCGGAGGTTGTTGAGGGAGCGATACAAGACTTCTCTTCTGCAATCGCACAGTTCAGAGAAATTTATAATAGAAAAAAACTTTAAAACAATCTATCCGTGCGGGAGCGGTGCGTCAGCGTCGCTCCCGTTGTGGAACTGACAAAACACTGATTCTACGGAGAGATGAAAGAAACGGAATATAACAACAATGAACGAAAAATGTTACGACACATCATTAAAGTCGCATTTTGACAATTATACGTTAGATTCGTATATCAATGATGTAAAAAACTCGGGGCTTTCCGACACATGGGAGAAAATCTGTAAGTATATAACGGAAAACAATCAAAGCACCCCAACTCTGCTCCGTATTGAAAATCTTGCCCGGTTATATGAGGAAGGATTGGCAATTAACGACAAAAACGCAAAAAAGAAGTGCGGTCAATATTACACTCCCGATGACGTCGCAGAAATTATGTGTCAATGGCTTATTCCCTGCGACGGAAAAAACGTTTGCGATGTAGGGTGCGGAACGGGAAATTTGATTATAAAATATCTTGAACTCATCGGCAAGGAAGAAGCGGAAGTTTTAATGTCAGGCGGCAACCTATATCTTTATGATTCCGACCGAACGGCTTTGAATATATGCAGAACAATATTAAACGTAAAATACGGTATGTCTGTTTGCGAAAATATACATTTTTGCAACAATGATTTTTTAGATCGAAACGTATCTTTACCCGAAAACTGCAAGGTTATATCAAATCCGCCTTATGCCACACTTACACAAATAGGCTCCGAGTGGGTCAAAACCGACGTTCTCACAGACAGTATGGAATATTATGCTGTTTTTATGGAGAAGATTTTCTCGCAAGCTACGTCCGTATCAATAATTACTCCGTTTGGGTTTATATCGGGCAAAAAATTTTACTCTTTACGTCGTGCAATGTGTTCTGTTGGAGGCGGTTTTATCGTATCATTTGATAACGTTCCGGGTAATATATTCAAGGGAAAAAAGCACGGGACGTTTAACAGTAACACATCGAATTCCGTCAGAGCGGCAATAACAGTATTTTCACGCAACGAGGAAAAGGGCTTCCGAATTTCCCCGCTCATAAGATTCAAAAACGAACAAAGAACAGATTTACTTTGCACGTCTGAGCTGATGTCTAATCTCCCGAATTCAAAACAAATAGTGAGTGCAGATGACCCATACTTTAAAAAGGTAGACAAGCGTCTTGCTAAAACGTTCGAAGCGTGGACAAGTAAGTCGCAATACACTGTCGGAGATGTATTGTCAAAGGAAAAAACGGAATATATGATTGATATGCCGAACACTTGCAGATATTTTACCACGGCAAGTTCGGCAAAACTAAATCGTGCGGGATCAATTATATCGTACGTATACGACAAGTCAACGTTTGAATTTTTATACTGCTTTATCAATTCAAGTTTTGCATATTGGTGGTGGCGTATTTTCGACGGTGCAATTACGTATCCGATAAGTTTGTTCAAAAATATGCCTCTTCCCTTGAATTTGCTCAATGATGATGACAAGTTGTTTTTCGGGGATATGTGCAAAAAAATGATTAAGCAGGAAAATAATTTTAAGATAACAAAGAAAAACGCAGGAGAATTACAAGAAAACATCAAATTCCCCGAGGAATACAGAAACATCATAAATTCTCGAATTTTAAAAATACTTGATTCGGACACAGATTGTTCCGCATTTGACTTTATCCATTCTAATGAATATTTGAAAGGTACATAATTATGGATACTCCACTGACAAAAATGCAACAAGAGATAATGCGTGAATTTTATTCATCTACACCAACCAAGGTCATATACAACAAACACGAAAGAGATGATTTATGGAAATCCGCCAAAAACAAATCGGAAATTTTAGATTTGGATAGTATAAAAGCAAAATGTCCGGCATTGGAACATCGAATTCGAATAAGTTATACTTTGGGCAACAATATTCAATCTGCCGTTTTCAGCGAGTGTGTATATGCTCAAACTTATGCCAATATTTTAGGGCTTTCCGTATTTGCAAACTGCTGTGAGCAACCGGATTTTATACCCTCAAAAATCATATCTCTTTTATCATCATATCACTTGACACCGAGATATGCATACTCAACAGAGGACAAATGTCGTATGTTGATTCAAGCCGGCGGTTGCAACGGGATCGACAGTGCATTGATAAGTGTCAGCGACCTAAATATTTACACAATAGAATTTAAGGAACCGGGTGCTAAAACCAGTGAACCCGATCTGCCACTATACGGAGAAGATGGGAAATTATCAATGACCGACGTGTGGTTGCAAGATAATCCTCAATTCAAAGCGATGACTGACGAACAGACAAATCTGAATTTTTTTGAAGTTATGGGGAGCAACGTTCATAATTTTTCGCAATATAGCGTTGAACTCGCAGTGCGTAATAATTATAATACGATCAAAAAATACGCAGACGTTGTTTGTACAGAAGACAGACATGGAAAATTAGTAATGATTCCGACAAATCAAATCTCCGAGTGGGCTGAAATCAAGGGTGAAATACGCCCTGCCGGAAGAAATCATCTTCCGACTTGGACCCCATTGGCACTTAGAAAGTTTTTATCGGATAAAGGTGCAAAAATAAACGGCAATGACGTTATTTTGGACAAATCGGCATGTGGTGTTCGGAAACAACGTGGTGGCAATAAAATATCCGGTTATAAAATAAATTCATTGTTTTTTGTATATGCTTACGATTGCACGGAAACGGACGGATTTTTGAAATTTGACATTCGGGCGGTACGACAACTCAAACCAACAATCGCAGGAATAATACTTTTCAAAAATCTTTACTATGGAAAAGTGAAAGCATATTATAATTTTTAAATCAAAAATGCGGAGAATTCAAGTTCTCCGCATTTTTTGGCATATATTATTTGTATTAAAAATCGCTGTGCAAACAAAATATAAAATGTGGCAAACGGGATTCGAACTTTCACAAAACCGCAAGCGGTTTTGTATAAGACTTCTCTGTACTCTCGTCTCCGCCACAGAAAAAAGGCATCGCTGTGCGATGCCTTTTTTCTGTGTGTACCACTATCTATTTTGATACAATTTGCGTACACCCTTGAATTTTTGCGTACAGTTGCTTAATTTTGCGTACAGCAGGCAGAAAGTGCGTACACCTATGAATTGAATTTTTCTTTATTGCTCTTTTTCTTTCTTATCTTTTTAACATTGTTATTCATCAAATGTCTACCTAATATTATGTATAATAGGTTTTTAAATTTAGACATTGTTTGAGTATGTTCTTTATACATTTCATCAGGGGAATCGTATACGCCAAAATCTTGCGTAATACCTTCACTTTGAATATAAGTATTATTTGCATTCCATTCAATAATCGGGTTTTTGAAATCCTTAACTGCTACGCCATATCCACAAAAAGAACCTTTACAATCATTAAACTTATCTTGCAGGTTACTTAAATAATCTTTATCTAAAATAAAGCCTTCTAAGTCATACCACTTATTATCATAAAAAACTTCTACCCAACTATGAAAAATGTTTTTGGGTGCAGTTTTATACACTATTCCCGTCATTGCACCTTTTTGCAATAATTTGTCTATTGTAAAACCGTGAATTCTACAAGGAATGTTTACTGCACGAAGTAATGCCATAAATAAAGTACCCTTTGTGTTACATTGACCATATCCGTCTTTTAAGATTTGCTCAGCCGTAAGATTATCGCTTGTATTATATCCAAACAATATTTCGTCTTTAACAAAAGAATATATATTTTTAATTTTATTGAAGTCATCCAAATTGTTCCATTGCCTATCACGTATAAGTTTTTGAATTGATTCGCATTGAAAATTCAACAACTTTGTTTCGCTCAAATATCTATCTAAATTCACGAATATCACCTCGCTAAATTCCGGTTTTTCAGTTTCATAAATTGGAATTTACTCATTATCCTTTTTTGATTTGCGATAGCGGAGAATCCATACAAGAGCACATATGTCCCATACTATGGCACAAATGCAATTTATAATCACTACCGCTATGCTCACTTTTTTCTTATCGTCCATTAAATATACCTCATCCAAATTCTTATTTATCGTTGCGTTTATTGTACCACAAAAACTCGCAAATTTCAATATATTCACTACCGCTGTAATAAATTTTCACAAAAGGAAAACCGCCATATTTCAGGTGGTCGATATCCATTTTTATCGTACATTTAGATTGCAACTTCTTGTCCGTTCATAAATTCAAATTTAATACTTCCGTCCCTATTAACAATTGCTCTACTTACCATTAGAACCCACATTT
>CAZGJC010000011.1:1194-48700 GCA_964526505.1 uncultured Clostridium sp. | reverse complement strand
AAAGAGTTTGCCCTGATTTTCCACCACATCATTCAAATAATCTTGTGAATACGCTTTCATACAATTAGCAATTAGCAATGTGCAATTAGCAATTACTAATTGTTCCTCCTTTCTGTGTTTTTGTAATAGAAGCAAGAATTTTTATCAATTCTTTGCAGTCGTCATAAATGCTATCAAATGCTTTTTCTTCAATATAGCCACTTTCAAATAGCAACTCCAACCAATACTCCGATTCGTTGGCTTCTTTATATGCAATATACATTTTTGCATAAAAATCCGCCTTGCTTTGTCCGTTAATTGCTTCCTTAACATTTGCACCTACGCTTGTCCCACTTCTAAGCAACTGTTTCGAAAGAACATACTCTTTCTTTTCATCGCATATATAACGGTATAATTTTATAATTCGCAGAGCAAATGCTTTGCTTTTATCAACAATTATATTTTCTTTCATATCAAACAACACCTTAATTGCACATTGCTCATTGCAAATTGCTAATTGAACAATGTACTGAACACCTTTGTTACCTTATTTGCATCGGAGTCAACGAGTTCACGCATTTTCGCTCTTGCGGTAATATCACGCTGATTGTACTTTTCGTTGAACTCTGAATATTCAACTGTCTGCAAGCTGTCCTCAACTTCGTACAATTTGGAATAGGCAAGTTCGGACTTGATACAATACTGAATACCCAAACCGCCGAGCGACAGCAGTTCTTCGAGAATATCCATATCAATATTGTCCCTTACAAATTCCTTTGCAATGTAGAAGTAGGAAGCGTTGGCTCTCCAACCCTTGATAACATCATATTCTTCGGTGTCCACGCCGTATTTTTCTATAAATTTCTTTGCAAGCATACGATAACGCCGTGAGTCTGCGGCATCTCTATGTTTCATCAGTTCCGCAAGCCAAGCAAGAACGCCTTTCTCCTGAAAATCCAAGATTTTCAGTCCGTCGGTGTCAAGTTCGTACTGATGAACGAAGCCGTTTGTTTCATTCGGTCTGCAAACCGCCCACTCTTTGGCAAGGTCAATGCTTGCGGTCAGGTAAAAACCTTGTCCGTAGTCGTGTTTTTCTTCACCTTTGCCGTATGTCGGTACTACGATTTCGTCAGGAGTACCGTGAAATAATTTAAGTTTTGCCATTTTCATTTTTCCTCCTAAACAAGTTTATCGGGGATAAACTCCATAATATCGTCTGTTGTGCAATCCAATGCAACGCAGATTTTGCCCAAGATTTCGGTAGTTACATCCTCATCTCGGCTCAATTTGTTAATAGCGTACTTTGAAAGTCCTGCGGCTTCCTGCAAATCTTTCTTTTTCATATCACGATCAAGCAGAATGTGCCACAGTTTTTTATAACTAACTGCCATAATGTCGTTCCTTTCTCTTGGTTTAAGAGTATATGCAAATATACACTATATATTATAGCACAAATCTCTAAAAATGCAATACAAATTCCCGATATTTCAGACTTTAATCTCATTTCACAGACCACTAACCGAACAGACAAGGTAAAGCATAACCACCCGCCAAACGGGTGGTTATGATTTTTATTTACATCGTCATTCTATTTTTTTCGCATCCGACCACATATTTGACCACAATGCAAAAAAAATCGGCTTTCGGATCACTCTTTTGAGCAAGTCCGAAAGCCTTTTTTTACTTACTGCATATTATTTTTCAACTGCGAATTCATACTTCATCGTTTCAAGGAATCATTTCTTTTTATTAAACTGTTCGGAAAATTCTATTAACTTCACAAATCCTTCGGGATTTTGCATAAATCCGTTCATCAATTGCATTTGAATGGCAGTATCGGGAGACATCTGCGGTTGAGTCGGTTGCATACTTTTTACCACAGTGCTTATGGTATCGGTTGTAAAATTCTTAACTTCATTCTTCAATTCTCCCACAGCATCGAGAATTTGATAGAGAGCCGGCATTATTGAAGTAGAAAGATTGTCCGTAGAATCTTCTATCTCAAATTCATCTGACGAATCCGCATAAGAAAAAGATTCTATTGTTTTTTGAAGTCTTCCTTTAACTTCGTCAACACTGTCCAAATCGGTTAAATCGTAATCAAGTGTTCTTATAGTATTGACGTCGAACGGCAAATTCTCTCCTTTGGTTTTAAGATGAATCATCGGTTTTTTAGTTCTTGCCCTATAACCCATTTCATAAAACACATTTGGATTGTGACCTGAAATGTCCGCAATGACCAAATCGGCATTTTCCAAATGTTCTATAATCGTTTGCGTAATAGAATTTGCATCATTCAATTGATCGACACGAATCGGATCAAAATCGCACATCTCGCAGACCGGTTTAATTATGTATTTAAAAAGTTTATCTGCATTTGCACGTATTACACTTCCTTCGGCTCCGATAGGCGAAATCACAAAACATTTTCTCATGTCCTCACTCCTTTTTCTTATCGAATATATTCCCCGTTCGATTTTGCGAATTGTTCCGTTTCGTTGTAATGTATTCATAGAACCGGCAAACTGTCCTTCGGTGTAGTCATTCAATCCGATTTGTGATAAATAAACTTTTATTTCCTGAACACTGTGGTTTTCTTGATCGGCAAGATACTCGACAATTTTTTCTTGTAATTTTGAACTTGTTGCCATATAACAGCCCTCCTTTTTCTATATTATAGTGTAAAACAATATATTTGTCAATATGTGTTATTGCAAGAATGCAAGAATTTCTTATTTTTTCTTGCATTTTCGATGGCGTGATGCAAAAAAGAACCACCATTGCAACATGTTAATCACATCACAATAGTGGCTTCCTTATTTCAAGAGGAGTTATTTGGCTATATGATAACAATCTTGGCTATCCATGCCTCCGGATCTTTTGTTATAAAGCCTACGATTAGGAAATATACCGCAAAAAAAATACACAATCGGTAACAATATTAGAGAAATCTTCACTTACGATTACGTTAGTTCCCTTTACCGTGCCGGTAAACTTTCTTTTTCCTTTGAATAATAAATCATTTTACGGCAATTTTCTTGCACTTTCCCACATGAAACGGTCATTCATTTGTCCAATCAAGCCAATTCTTGAATTCATATAAAGTCCTTTTAAAAACCACTAAAAAATACCGATACTACTTATTTTTCTTACTCTGCTCTAATTTTACCAAAAATTTAACAGGTATATAACTTAATACATATATTAAAATTGATAATATGACCTTGTAAACAGCAGAAAAATAAACAACAAAAAGAAGCAATAACGGTATTACTACCATCTTGCATATATAATGCCATTTCATTCCCGAGCGATACGACTTTTTATCTATTTCAATAAATGAATAAGCCGTATTATCAGTAGGCAAATCTTCTTCATCACCACCACCGGCATAAGATTTAAATATCATTGCTTGTAAAAATGAAATTAACGCCAGAATTATGGGGAGCAAGGATAGCCCGTTAATAACAATATTTTCGAAGAATACTAAAACCGAAAAGCATATCACTAATATTGAAATAATAAAATACACCACCATAATACTATTCCCCCTCAATTTTTAAATTAAATTGTTTATTCCGAATACGGTATTCTGAAATAATCCAGCATTGCTTTAAATTTATCCTGTGCCGCAAGGCAGGTTTCGATCAGGTATCCTTTTTCGTTGTGCCATTCGTGAAGCCCACGATAATAAAACATCTTCATTTCATCGTCGATGATAAACGGAACGATGTTATTACGCAAGCATTCCTTGAACAGAATGAGCCGTCCGACTCTGCCGTTGCCGTCTTGAAACGGGTGGATCGTTTCAAAAGCCACATGAAACGCAATTATCTCTTCAAGAGTTTTTGTTTTAGTCGAATTGTAATCGTCGATCAGAACACGCATTTCTTCCGACACGTGTTCCGGCAATGTCGTTTCTCTGCCGCCGACCTCATTGGGGATCTTCTTGTAATCACCCGCAGCAAACCAATCTTTTCTCGAATCGCTTGTTCCGCTTTTCAGCGTTTTGTGCGATTCTTTTATAAACTTCTCACTGAGTTTACGACAGGCACTTTCGATCACCATATGGTTACTCTCGGTGGTGTTCTTGTGTAGTATAAAAACACCACATTCTACTTAAATTCAGCGAATGAAATCCATCCACTGATTTTTAAGTTACACTTAATCTTGCAAACTCATTAACGAGATTATCTTTTTTATATGTACGCTCCGCTTTACTAATTATTTTTCCCAACTCTCACTTGCTCTATCACACATTGCCTCGATATAATCTCTGCACTTCAACGTATCAAGCCATTCCGTTGGGATAGCATCATAACCATACAGCACACCTGCAAGACCGCCTGCAACAGCGGCAACCGTATCGGTGTCATCACCAAGATTAACCGCCTTGAGAACACAGTCACGGTAACTCGCAGTTGTTAGTAAGCACCAAAGTGCCGCTTCAAGTGTGTCAACAACATATCCGCTACTTTTAATTTCATCACGGGGCAATGTTGCAAAATCATTATTAAAAATTCTCTCATACGGAGTAAACTCCCCGCAGGCATTTAGATAACGCTTGGCTTTTTTGAGTCCATCTTCGAACCCGTCCTTGCCTTTATCTTTCAGTAGGCTCATCAGCACAAAAGCATAAATAAGGCATCCGATCTTCGATCGGTCGTGCGCGTGAGTTAAAGCCGAAGCCTTCACTATCACTCCCAACCATTCGTCAATAGACATTTGTTTCGCATAAGCATATGAATCCATTCGAATTAAATACGGCATGTGATGTCGTAAAACTTGTGAATAAATATGCAGGTGGTGATATAAATGAATGTCAAGAAGAACAATGAACTCCCCTTGGAGATGCCTTTTTATAGCACATTACATTTCCAAGGTTTAGCCGGTGCGATCATTCACAACAATCCTAGCATCAGAAACTGGTATATTAACGAATCAATGATATTAAGCTGTAGCAAATCATTTTTGAATGGTTTCTCATCTCCAAACATCGGTATTGTTAATTCATGTTGGGCAGATAACCCCAACTTCGAAAGACAAGTATATCAAATGCGATTTCTAAACGGATACATTAATCCTTTGATCCGTAAACTTATCGATAATGGATATTATGTAAACTTTGATGGCTTAGACGACTTTTTTATTGAAGGAAAGTCGTGGTATAATATACGGCATTTCAATCATGACGGATTAATATATGGATATAATCAGCACGAAAAAACATACAAGATATATGCGTATGATCAAAATTGGATTTACAGAGGATTTGATATATCCCAAAAATGCTTTAATAAAAGCAGAGAATATATGCAATCCCATGAAATACATGGAACCATTGTGGGAGTAAAACCAACAAATAATGAAATTCACATAAATCCAACCAGGGTATGCGACAACTTAAAAAAATACATGGACTCCAATTTAGATAAATATCCCGTTGACGATCTGAACAATGACGCCTTGGGGATTGTTGTACACGAGTACTTAATGCTATATGTAGACCGACTATATAATGGAGTAATACCATATAAAAAACTTGATTGGCGAGTATTTAGAATGTTGTGGGAACAAAAAGCATTTATGCTTGAAAGATTGCAAAAGATCGAAGGGATTTTAAATATGGATTCAAATACAAGCAATGCATATCGCAACATTGTAAAAAATGCCAATGACATACGAATGCTGTATGCCTCGCATCATAAAAAAAGAAGAGACTCCCTGCTGGTAACCATAAGGAACAAACTTAAGAATATTGCCGAATTAGAAAAAGACCTGCTACGGGCTTTTATTGACAAAGCAGAAAGGAGAATGGTGCAATGAAGCTTTGGAAACACATTAAAAGCAAATTACTTTCATATCCCACGCAAAAAACAGAAGAAAACCGGGAAGTACTTACTTTTGAGCAGGTATCGATATTGGCAGAGCAATTGGCAGAACAGCTCAAGATATTCAAATGTTGTGGCATTATCTGCTCCTCTGAAATGGCAGCCTCTATAGCACTCCTGGCCTGCTTTGCCGCCGAGGTGACCGCTGTTCCGCTTTCTGCGAGATATGGCAAAACACATTGTGACAAGATTATTGATACCATTAGCCCTGACGGGATCATTGTGGACACAGGCGGAGAGCTTACCGTGCACAATATCAAAAACAGTCAGTATATCACTCCCACAGAACACCCCGCTATTATCATGTGTACTTCTGGAACGACCGGAAAGCCTAAAGGGGTCATGCTCAGTGAAAAGAATATTATGACAAACATATCAGATATATCCGAATATTTTCAGATGAACACAAGCGATACCATCTTGATAGCTCGTCCCCTATATCACTGTGCAGTACTGACCGGTGAGTTTCTAACCGCTATTGTTTGCGGTGCAAATATCCGTTTCTATTCCGAACGGTTCAATCCCACACGGATGCTTGAATTGATCAACGAATATAAGATCACGGCTTTCTGCGGAACTCCTACTCTTCTTTCAATTATGGCAAGATTCAATCGGGGGACAGCGGCTCAAACACTTAGGCACATATCTGTTCGGAGTCATACTCGTTGTTTTCTTCGTACAATTATTTGCAGAAAAACCTACCGATAACAAAGCTCAATGCTCACCGCAACATGACACAAAAAGCAAGATAACTCCCGAACTGATTTTGACCTGTCTTACTGCACTTTGCGGAAATATTCCGGGAAACATCAAAATCGCATCTCTAACATTTAGTACGACTGTCTGTACATTGATGGCAGGAATTCTCGTTGGTCATATCTATTACAAAACTTTCAAGCACAATCTGGCTTCATCGCAATGTCTCAAAGTATTGAAAAATTTAGGACTGGCACTGTTCTTTGCCTGCACCGGATTCTCAACAGGAACACAAAACATATTATTTGACGTAAGATTCATTCTGTACGGAATACCTATAACTCTTATGGCAATTATTTGTGGTTGGGTGCTCTGTAAGTTGCTAAGGAAAAAATATCCATTGCATCAAGGATTAGTCATTGCTGATGGAATGACAAGTAGCCCCGCTTATGCTTCGCTTAGCAATAATACGACAGACGTATCCATCGCCGATTTTTCGTTCGCATACCTCGGATCCTTGATCACATTAATTACAATAATACAGCTTATCATATAAGTATCAATCAAAAAGCATGTGCATAAAAACCGTGATTACTCACCATTAGCAAATCCCCTCAAATTTACTATTCAAATGTACGAACAATAAGGCAATGATATTAACAAAGCAAACACTAAAAAATCTATCAATTTGCCAAGGCATCGCACGTTAGTTAAAAGATAGTTATCATCAGCAAGAAGCGTTTCTTTGTTTACCGTAAACCCAAAATTGAGTGCCGAGAGTCCTTTTTTGTGGAAGCTCGGCACTCGTTTTGATTTAATTGCTTTCTTCGGGCCTTGGCTGACCGTGGAGTTTTGCTCCGTGTGGTCGTCTTACCATTCTACTGCTCTGCGGATAGTTCCGCTCGTTTTGAGTTTGTTCGACTGCGTAACTTCCGGGTGGGATCTCCTCGTCGTAGTTCTTTTGCTTGACGGCATATTTCTCGTACACCGCTCGCATAAGCGTGTCTTTGTCGGCATAGCGGATATCCTTGTTATCACGCAGTGGGATAATACTATTCTCCTTCAATTTTTAAATTATAAAGATCTGCATAAATACCATCTTGCATATCTACCGGCACATAAAATTGCAATAATGAAAAAATTTCTTGTTTTTTCTTATCAATGTAATATTTCGGAACGTATTCCGAGTTTTAAATCAATATCCCATTACAATGATCTATCTCATGCTGTATGATCTGTGCCGTCCGGCCGGTGAAGTTTTTTATGCGTGTCTGCATTTCCAACGTCTGATACCGCACCTTGATGGTATTATATCGTTTGCATTTACGGGGACCGCCGAGAAGCGACAGGCAACTCTCCTCGGCGTCGTACACACCTTCTTTCTTAATAATCTCGGGATTGAGCATTACCGTGTATGTAGGAACTCGTCCGCTTTCATCAAGAAAGGCGATGATGCGTTTGCGTTCTCCGATCATATTCGCCGCCATGCCCACGCAGGTCTCTTTATGGGCTTTCAGCGTGTCAATTAGGTCCTGTGCAACCTGCAAATCATCTTTTATGGCAGCATCCGACTTTCCCACCAGGAATATCGGGTCGTGCATAAGTTCTTTTATCATACTATTTCTTCCAATCGTTTTATTGCTCCGCTTCAAGAATTCGAGTGATGCGTTCAACGAGCAATTTATACCGCTTGGCGGTATCCGCATTCTTTCCGCAGTATTGTCTCGGCATTTCCTCGTTCGGCTCGTAGGAGACAGGAATATCATACAGGTCAAACTGCTCTACGGTAAGATCAATGTAATGACCGTCGATCTTGTTAAAATAGTGCGTTCCGCCTCCGTTCACACGAATACGATGTATTGATCCGCCAAACATATCATAAACCAGCATGGCGGTAATTGCACACTGACCATACGAAGGATCAGACTCAACCCACTCCGCCTGGCATGATGGATACGCCGTTTCCTTATACCACGCTTTTCGAAGGATGGCATAGAGATCATCCAAAGTTTGAAGTTTTGGGTTTCCGGCTTTCTTTCGTTGCAAGGAGCCGTATTCTTCGCCGTAAAATTTTCTGCTCTTCATTATTTTTTATTCTTCTCTTTCGCTCGCTTATCTTGTATTATCTTCATATGTTCGGCGGTGATAAGTTCAACGCCGTTTTCCCTTGCCCAGTCAACACAACCTTTAAGTACAAGAGAAAGGAATACTCTCGGGACACCGAGAACGGTCATCAATGCATCATCGGTAAATTTGATTTTGTCATCCGCACGGTCTGCGGCATAACGAACGGATTCAAGCGACGCTTTTCTCATTTGAAGTAACTCCGCTCTCATTTTCGTCTTTCTGTGGAACCAGAAGTTTTTGGAATCACGATATCCGTAATCTACCGGGAGAGGTGGAAAATCTTTTGCACGAACACCATTGATTATGGCATCGCTGTATTTCTTCTTCATCAATATTTTGTCAACTCTGAGAATAAAATGGGCTCCGAATTTACTCGTTATACCGTTAAAATCGTGATACGGAGCGTCATACCCGTTAAGTTCACCCGCTCTGTCGCTGTCCGCACCGTCAAGTTCACGCATCCACGTACATTCTATCGCCTCAATGGCATCAGTCAATACCATAGGTCTCAACTCACCTGTTTCCTCTTCGATCATGCTCTTTTCAAGTTTGAAGTTGCACTTCGGCATTTTATCCGACGGTTTATCTCCGGGCCACGAAAGTTTAACCGCTTCCTTGAACGTCTCTGGCTTGTCATCAATAAAATTGAGGGTACATTTTCCGTTTCGTAAAATATTTTGTGCTGTGTTGGACGAATTACGACAGCACAACAGCATTGCATAATAATCCTTTCCCGCAACGTAATACGGCTGTACCAAAGAGTACGGACCGAGAGTTGTGCTTCCATCCTCGCAGAGTGTGCTGATAATTACCGTGGGCATCGGAAAGTAAAGTGACGTTTGATAAAAATTGTCAACAATTCTCAAATTTTCAAAACTACTCATATTTTTCTCCTTAATTTGTTGTTTAATATATCAAATATACCAAGTTTATTATAATATATTTTTTGTCATTTTGCAACATAATTATTTTTAAAATTTAACATCTCCGTACTTTTCACCGATAAAAAAGTTTGCAAAGCAAAAATCCTCCAAAGCAAATGCTTTGGAGGATTTTTTTGTAAATATTACTTTTTAATTTCGCCGTCGGAGCATTTAACGGTGTATCCCGTGTAACTGTCCCAACCGTCTCCCTTTTCTATGGAGTTCCACTGTTCCTTTGTTCCGTCAAAGTATACGAGTGCGAATGACGAGCAATTATCGAATACCGCTTCGCCGATATATGTAACATTTGATGATATCTTGATATTTTCAAGTGAAGTGCAATCATAGAACGCATAATTTCCGATGTATGTAACAGTCTCGGGAATCACGAATATCACTTCGTCTTCACCATCGGACGCACCGAGTTTTGTGCAACCGTAGAACGCATAGTCTGCAATGGAAGTAACGCTTCCGTCGGTCGGAATAATCGTTGAATTGCAACCGAGCATAAGCGTGTGTGTTGCCTTTTCTATAAGACAATTATTGTCAAGAGACGTGTAAGCGGTGTTGCCTTCGTCAACAATAATATACAAAAGCGACTGACCGCAGTAGCGGAAAGCGGTTGCGTCAATGCTTGTAACGCTTGCGGGAATAACTATTCCGGAAAGCGACGTGCAAGAATAGAACGCATTTTTACCAATGCTCGCAACCGTTGCGGGAATGGTAATGTCGTAAAGTTTGTAACAATCCTTAAACGTGGCTTCGTTTATTGCCGTAATGCCCGTGGGAAGTGAAATGGAAATTGCCTCGTTGTTTGCACTGTTGTATCCGAGACTTACGCAACCTGCAAACGCAGACTCACCGATAAACGTAAGTTTGCCGCCACTTGCAAACGTGATGTTTTCAAGTTCACGGCAAGAATAGAACGCACGGTTACCTATGTATTCAACGTCTGCGGAAAATTCCACGCTTACCAACTGTGAGCCGTAAAAAGCGTAGTCGGCAATTTTCTTTATACCCTCGGGAATTGTAAGATTTTCAAGTGCGTCTCTGTGACTGAACGCATAAGAACCTATCTCGATAACGCTTCCGTCAGAGGGAATAATGCTGTTGTTTGTTCCGGCAATCAAAACTTTGCTTGCCGTTTCGATAAGACAGTTGCCGTTTGAATGATAAATCTCATTTCCCTGTGCAACCGTAATCGCCTCTATTTTAGCACAACCGAAGAGAACGTTTTTGCCGATTGTTTTAACGCTTGCGGGAATATTGAGGCTTTCAAGTCTCGTGCAATATCTGAACGCTTCCTCGCCAATTGAAGTAATTTCTTCGGGAAGTATAACCTCCGTCAAATTACTGCAACCGTCGAACGCACCCTTGCCTATTGAAAGTACGCCATCGGGAATAATAATGCTTGTTATACTGCATCCCTTGAACGCATACTCGCCGATTCCGAGAATTGTTTTTCCGTCATGCGAACCGAGAACGATAATTTCTTTGTCCGTACAAGTTCCGATTCCGGCTATAATGCAACCGCCCTCAACGTCCTCGTAAACAAGACCCGTGCTGTACGTTCTTCCGCATCTCGTACATTGATCGCCCTCAAAATTATGTCCGAGTTTTTCAATTGTCTGCTGAGCAGTATAAACTTCACCGCAACCCGCACAGTGACTTCCCTCTGTAAGACCTGCCGTCGTACATGTGGCGTCAACCGCTATATCTATAACTTCAACGTGATGTGCTTTTACAACTTCCTGTGCAACGAGGACTTCTTTACATGCGGAGCAGTGTTTACCCTCGCTCATACCGTCTGTTGTACAAGTAAAAGGAATTTCCTTGTCGATAACTTCAATGTGATGTGCCTTTACAACTTCCTGTGCAACAAGAACTTCTCCGCAAACCGAACAATGCTTGCCCTCGGTTTTGCCGTCCGTTGTACAAGTAAATGCAACTGCGGGATCTATAACTTCTGTATGTCCGTTCTTCTCGCATTGCGTTTGATCACCGCCGTTATCACCGCTGTCGGTATTGCCTTCGGTATTCGCCTGCGTTTCTTTCGGCGTGTCTTTGTTATCGTCACCACCGCAAGCGGTAAGACAAAGAACAAAAACCATCATCGCTATTGCAAGAATAAGAATTTTTCTTTTCATAACTTCCTCCAATTAAAAAATTGATATACGTGTATTATGATATCATAAAATATCAAATTCGTCAATACTTTTTAATTATATTTTACAATTAAGATTTAATTTTTAAAATATTCATTATACCGCTTTTTGCAAGTGAGGACACTTGATTTATTCATTTTCAAACCTTTGAAAATCTCGGATATTGATATTACGCCTCATCTATTTCCGAGATTATTTGACGCAACTCTCCTGCGGATACACAACCCATAACCCTGTTACGCATACCCGTTGCGTCACGCACACCGTGTATATACCACGCAATATGTTTTTTTGCCTCCGCCACTGCTACCCTCTCGCCCTTTTCTTCAATCATCAAAGACAATTGCAAAAGCATCGTTTGCTTTTTTTCTTCAAGACTCGGAGACTTATATTCCCCTCCTTCGAGAGCGGATAAAATTTCGGAGAATATCCACGGATTTCCCCTTGCTCCTCTCGCAATCATAACTCCGTCACACCCCGTATCGCTCATCATTTTCAGTGCGTCATTCGCCGTGTAAACGTCGCCGTTGCCGATAACGGGAATTTTGAGCGAATTTTTCACTTCTGCAATTATTTCGGGATTTATCCCCGGGGTGTACATCTGTTCCCTTGTCCTTGCGTGAACGCAGACAAGCGACGCACCCGCTTCTTCCACCGCCTGTGCAACCTCAACGGCGTTTAACTTGTCATTGGAAAATCCGGCACGTATTTTCACTGTGACGGGAGTACGTTTCAAAGCGTTCTTCACCGCACGCACAATATCGTACGCAAGCGTGGGATTTTTCATTATCGCACTTCCCTCGCCGTTTGATATTATCTTGTGAACGGGACAGCCCATATTTATATCTATTGCCGACGGAGATATCTGTGATGTGCAACCGTTGTATTCAAGACTTTCAAGCATTGCCGAGGCTTGTGCCATATAAGACGGTTCACATCCGAATATTTGCACGGCGGACGGATATTCATCCGCTCCCAACATCGCAAGAGGTGCTGTTTTTGAGCAAAAATTCTCTTTTTTACTCATCTGCTCGTAGCATAACGCTTTTGCCGACAACATCTCACTCACTGTAAATTCCGCACCGCAATCACGGCATATTTTCCTGAAAGCACGGTCCGTAACGCCTGCCATCGGTGCAAGCATAATTCCGTGTTTTAAAACAACGTCGCCTATTTTTATACTCATATTTTTTTGCTCCGTAAAAAGTCATTGCTAAAATCATATCATAAAAGCGGACGCTTGTCAATTGAGAATATTTTTTATTGATATTTATTATAATTTAATTGACAACAATTTTTTATAGTGCTATAATTACTCTGTAAAGACAAACTATACCGAAAGGAATTTTATATATGGAAAACTTAGGATACTATAACGGAAAGTACGCACCTCTTGATGAAATGACGGTTCCCTTTAACGATCGTGTACACTTTTTCGGCGACGGAGTGTATGAGGCAACACCGGCACATAATCATAAAATCTACGCTCTTGACGACCATCTTGACCGCCTTTACAATTCGGCGGCAATGCTTGATATAAAAATACCCTACACCAAAGAAGAACTCGCAGGTATTCTCTCCGACCTTGTAAAAAAAGTCGATTCTCCCGACCAGTTCGTCTATTGGCAACTTACACGTGGTACGGGTGTCAGAAACCATACTTATCCCGAAAATATGACTGCAAATTTATGGGTTTCCCTCACACCTAAAAAAATCAAGGATATGAGCGTACCCGTAAATGCAATAACCGCCCTTGATACAAGATTTTACCACTGCAATATAAAAACGCTCAACCTTATTCCGAGCGTTATGTACTCACAACAAGCACAAAAAGCGGGTGTATATGAAACCATTCTTTACCGTGAGCCTGACAGAGTTACCGAATGTGCTCACTCAAACGTACATATCATCAATAAAAACAATGAATTTCAAACCGCTCCGCTTGACAATCTCGTTCTTCCCGGTACGGCAAGAAAACACCTTATAACGGCATGCCGACACTTCGGATATGCGGTAAACGAAACCCCCTTTTCACTCTCCGAACTTATGGACGCAAAAGAAGTTATCATTTCCTCGGCGAGTGCATTCTGCCTGCGTTGCGATAATATAGACGGTAAACCCGTCGGCGGAAAAGCACCTGAAATGCTCGCAAAACTTCAAGAATATCTTATGAACGACTTTATAGAACAAACAAAATAACAGTGTATCTCAAAAGAAAGATAAGACTCCGACACAGCATAAGCTGTGCCGGAGTCTTTTTTTTAGTTGTCCGTCAATATCTCAAAAGAGATAATTTTTCGTATTCCTTCGATATCCGTCAATTCGTATTCGATTTTCAATCTCTGCCCGATTTCAACAAAAATCAGTCTTTCACAGTCAGATACCGCTCCTTTGTAAACAAAACCGTCGTCGCCGTCAAGATAAACGACTGTATTTGATGAGACCACAATATCTCTTATTTTTTCTATCTTAACTTCACTTTCGAGTTTGTCTGCGTCAGGCTCGCTTATCTCACCCTTTTGAATAAGCAGATTTTTGTAGGATTTCATAACTTCGTCCTGCGTCTGACCCGTCGCCACAATATTGTAGTTTTCAACGTTGACAAGAGCGTAAAGTTTAACTATACCGCTTGCATCTTTAAGTACCATAATGTAGGTAGCCTCGCCTGAAATGTTTACAAGCGACGGGAATGACGCAACGTATCCTTTTTCCTGAACCTCACCCTCGGCGGCACTCATGGCGGAATGTTCTTCCGCACCTCCGACGGCATAGTATTTGTATTCACCAGTTCGTGCATTGGTAAGAATAAAACCGATATTTGAACTGTCGGCTGTCACCGACGTAACGCCCGTAAAATACCATACGTCGTCACCTATTGCCACGTATCCGAAATCGTCCGTGGTTTCCTTGCAACCTTTGTTGCCTATTATACTGTTGATAAATCCGCCCGACAAAGTACCGTACCAATTATATTTTTGCATGGCAAGGTCACCCGAAAAAGACGTGTCAATCCACGCCGGAACGTCGTCTATATCGTAAATTTCGCTCTCACCCGTGCAAGGATTGAAAATTATAACCTCACAAACGTCGTAAGCACCGAACGGAAAGATTTTGGGTTTCACGCACGATACCACGTAATACGGGTTTCCGTCTTCATCTATTTCAAAACTTGTATAGTCGAAAATCTTCGTCGGATATTCAAATCTCAGTTTTCTTTGCAAGTCGTCCGAAAAATATCCGGACTCGGAATACTTGATACTGTTTTCGAGTTTTACGTATTCCGCATTGTTTGCAACGGGGTCAACTATAATATATCCGGGAATACCACCGTCACGGTTGCTTGACCACTTGAATATGTCGGCATATTCGAGGCTCGTCACTTTCTTTGGCAGTCCCCTGTAATTTATCTGCACGTAACTGTCGCCGGCAACAAATTGCGACACCACGTCGGCAAGTTTGTCCAACGCTCTGTTACCTATAATCTGTGCCGACTCACTGTCCATAAGTGCAATATTCTTTATCTCTTTTGACTCTTCCATATCGTCCGCAAATACCGCCTCTTTAACTTCAATTACAGAAGCGTATTTTCTTGCGTTAAATACTTCCGATGATATTATAGACCCTATCACCGCAATCGAAACAAACCCTATAACCACCGCAACGCAAATTTTCACTCCGAGGGGCTTTACTTTTTTCTCTTTTGACTTTGCGTTGCCTTTGTTCTTTTTCGGTGAAAACGAAATTTTTTCATCACGACCAAAAAACGCAAATGAGACTGCGAAAATCGCCGCCGAGATTGTCAAAAATACCCAAAACGTCACGTCATATCCGTTTATCGCAGGTAACCAAAAATAATACGCCAACGCCACAGCCGTACAACCCACAATAAGAGGAAGAATTACTTTTTTAAACGTTGATTTTTTCATATATCCGTCATTACACCTTTCCGAACGGCACGCCCGTGGGCTTTCTGCCATTGCACTTATATTATACTATAACCGTGTTATCCTGTCAAGTGATTTTATGAAAAAAGGTACACATTTTAATAATCAAATAAAATTCGACAATTAAATAATTTCAAAATACTGTGCAACCCACGTGGACAGACCGCCTAAAATCGCCGTTATCGCATACCCGCCTATCTTGCAAATCGTAGTAAACGGCTTTGCCTCGATAGCAGATAAACGAATCTCGCTCTCTTCTCTCTCGTTTTCCTGACGCTCTGCCATTTGCGTAAGTTTTATCACGCACTTTTCAAGACTGTCTATCTGTTCCCCGTGCTTGCTCAAACGTTCCTCTATGCGAGCGTGTCTCTCTTCGCATAACTCTTTGTTGTAATTTTCCATATTCACCGCCTTTAAGATTCAACCTCACGTGTTCCCCTGACCTGTGCTATGAGTTCCGAGGTTTTCATATCCTGAATTTCCGATTGATCAAGCACCACCGCAAATTTTCGTTTTATTTTAACCCATTCGCCACGCTTTATTATGCAGTTCTGACCGTTGACCGCAATGTATACGTCGTCGTTGTATCTGTCGGAATCCTTAAAAAGTTTTATATCGACGTATTCGTTAAGATACGCCTCCTGCTGTGCAAACGCATCTTCCCTCTCTTGCTTTTTTTCCGCAATTTCGTCTCGAAGTAACGCACATTCTGCGTCTTTGAGTGCAAGTTTGTCCTCGTACTCTTTTTTCAGGGCAAGAATGGCGTCGTTGTAGTTTTCATTTATTTCCGTCATAAATTACACGTCCTTTCAAAATTATGAATTTTCAGCCGACGCCGTGGTCTCGATTCTGACCATAAACGCCTCAACAAGTCTCACAGCCGCTTTGGTTGCTTTCCAACCCACACTCGCTCTCTGGTTTAACGGGTCGGCTGAACCGGCACTTCCGAGTTGCTTTACAATGTGTTCAAGTCCGCCGTTTGATATCGACGTCGTACCGTACGCATTGTCTCCGAAAATCAAAGTTGCGTATATATCTCGTCCGTAAAGTCCCGCCTCTCCGGGATAGAGCGAATCTCCCGTAATTCCGCTTATTCCGGAAAGCGTAGTCCCTGTTTTTTCTTTGTATATTGTAATCGTGTTACCACTTGCGGAGCGTATATATCCCTTGGCACCCGTGGAACTTATGACCTGACGACCTACAAGTCCCGCCGTACTTTCGTTTATCTTGTAAGTGGCACTTGTTGTTCCGGGATTTGAGTCCGCAAGCGTCAAATTTCTGCTTGTTAATGTAAGATTAGGGGCGGAGAAAATCTTCGCTTCCGTCGTCTCGATAAATCTGACCCCTTCTATTTTACCTATCTCACCATTGAATATCTCATCGGGAGAAGCGTATTGATGAGGAAATCTCCAATTTTCATCACTCATAAGATCATACGCACAATCCGGATGTATGATGCCTATGTAATATCCGTTTATCTTTTCGGCATTTTGCTTTTTCAAAAATCTGACCGCACGACGAACCGCTTCCACGCTAAGATAGTTATTTTTGCCCGTAGAAAGTCCCCCTGCAAGCATATGCCTTGCCGATACGTTTCCCTCGCCGTATTGAACGTTGGTTCCGCCCGCAAGCACCTCACGGGTAATCGTATCAAGCGTTCGTCCCGCCTGTGAACCCAGAAGTTTGGTTGCGGCACAGAGATTGTTGTCCACTGCCGTCATAAGTAACATATCGGTAAATTCCACGTAACCGCCGTATTGCGATACGGTGGCATTCACCGTCGTTGCACTCATAGTCTGACCCGTCGGCGTCACACCCTCCGCCATGGGAGTTGTAAGTTTTCCGAGAGGATTGTATTTTCTGAACTGTATCGTCTTACCGTTTCCCGACGGAATGTTTACTTTCTGTGCAAACATATCGTGAACCAAAGCAGGCTCCGCATTGTCGATAAGATAATCCGAATAATATGTTTTCATTTCAGCCGAAAGACCGCCGTCACCGTACGCCGTACTCTCACCGCTGTTTGAATTTACGTACGCCTCCGTACCGTGAAGATTTTCCCCCGAACCGAAATCCGATGTTGTGTTTGACATATAAATTTTTTCCTTTCAATAGTTATATTTTTATAATTTCACCTCTTGACACACGCAGAGCGATCTCCGCTCTTTCGCTTTTGGTTAGACTTGACGGATTCCTTTTTTCGTAACCGCCGAAACTCAAAATCCCGTTTTCGGCAGGTCTCTCCCACCGCTCTTTAAACGACTTTATAAGTCTTTGCTCCGTCTCTTTGATAATTTTTTCCTTTTCGGCGGCAAAACTCTCGTCGGATAGTCGTTTTTCGTTTTCGTATTTTTCCAAACGCTCCTCCAATTCCTTGTATTTGCGAAACCGCTTGTTTATCATCTTTTGTGCGTCCTCGTTGTAAAACTTTTTGTATTTTGTTCGGATGAGTTCCTCGTATTCTCCTCGTTCCTCATCCTCCGTGCGGATATCGCCTTTTGCCTCCGTCACGTTTTCATATTCGATGTTTTCTTTTTCCATAACTCTCCGTAAAATCTCCCGAATTAAGTCTCGGGGAAACTCTCTGATATTACATCCTCCGTGATTTTGTTGTCGGTCAACTTACCGCCGTCGTGATTTGCGGACTTTGAGTCTCGCATATTCAGAAGCATTTTTTTGACCTTGCCTATTCCGTCAAAACTCATAAGTTCAAGCAAAACAAGCGACTGTTCCACGTTTTCGGGATTGAATACACCACTCTCGTATAATTCAAGAGCGAGTGTGTTTGCATTTTCCGCATATGACGTAGACTTTTTGCTTGTGCTTATCTCAATGTCAAAATGCGGTCTCCTTGTTTGTTCCTTGCCGTCTTTGACCGACGCACCTATGTGCGAATAACAGATAAATTTGCTGTCTCCGCATTCTCCCTTTATTCTGAAATATCTCGGCACGTCGTAAAATTGCCTTATGAGTTCTATGACCAAATATAAAATCTTCGCATATGCACGGCACGAACCCTCGATTCCGTCTCTTGAATACTTGTCTCCCGACTCCTGTAAACGCTTGATAGCCGTAGCCGCAACGACACCTCCCGTAGTACCGCCCTGTAAAAAATCTCTTGTTCCGGTGGTCTCTTTGAGTTCGTCTATTTTCAGTCCTCTGAAATCTATTACCGACCCGTCGATTTTCGCCGTCTCTATCTGCTGTAATTTTTCCGTGTCGATGTCGCCCTCGACCTCAACTATTCTGTGGGATAAATCACTGAAATCCCTCTCGTTTACGCCCAAACTTTTCTTTGCCCAAAATCTTACCCTTGATGACCAATCCGCATATTCAAGTAAGTTCCCGTCTATGCGGTCTATCGCATTTTGCGTGTTTTTGGCAATTGATATAACTCCGAATCCGTGCAAAGACTCTTCGTCCGGATACAGCGTATCGAACACAACGGGGTAATTGCCGTGTTCGTACCAACCTCCGCTGCACCTCTCGTCATCTTCGGAGCAGTAAAGCACACTGCCTCCGCAAAACTTGCATAAGTGCAAAACGCTTTTGCCGTCTCCGTATACCTTTTTGTAGTATCTGTCAACCACAACGCATTTGTTTTGCGTGTCAAAACCGCCTCCGTATAATTCGCACCCCAAAGCGTCTATCTCACGCCTTGAAGACTCGTAATCGAAATTCGGATATACGCTTCTGAAATTTTCAATATCCCATATCCGACAAATGAACAAATTTTTGCTGTCCTGAACGTCACGCACACAAGGCTCCCAAAAAAC
Organism: uncultured Clostridium sp.; assembly: GCA_964526505.1. GTDB lineage: Bacteria > Bacillota > Clostridia > Oscillospirales > CAG-272 > SVTX01. The sequence continues at coordinate 29,199 of CAZGJC010000011.1, read as the reverse complement.
GTCTTCCTGCCTCAGTCCGCATATATCCACGTCACCCAGACCGTTTTCCAGAGCGTTGTTCCAAAAAACTCCGTAAATAGCCGTGCCGTACTTTAACTTTTTCCACGCATTGTCCGAGTAAGTTTCTTTGAAATTGCATCTGTCGATTATTATTGGTAATATTTCGGAGAGAAGTTGTGCGTCGTCTCCGTCACATTCCTCTCTCGGCAGACAACTTCCGATAGGTAAATTGTCCGTTATATCTGCGTGCTTGCTGACTATACTGTTGAAAAGCCATGCCGACGAAGCCTCACTGCCGCCATAACATCTGTCTTGCCAGAATTTTCTCTCCGACTCTATTCTCTGTTCAAGAGCAAGTTTTGACCTTTTGTATCCTCTGAGAATATCTATAACGCCGGACAGATCCCTTGACATTCCGTTTCTCTTTTTCACGTTGTTTCTTTCCTTTGTAACTGTCTTATCTCCATATCCGTGTTGTACGGTAAATATTTGACTTTTTCACGTCCGTACGTGTCCGACCTTTTGAATTTGCATATGGGCAGTTCCATACAAACGTACCGCAATTCATCATATATGTGGTCTTCTCCCGACGTGTCTACGTCTTCCACGTCGCAACTGTCGTACACCAGCGACGGAAAAGTCCTTATAAATCCTCTGCACGTGGAAAAAACGTATAAGTTCGGACGCCCGCACTCGTCAAAACTCAACCTGTTGTGAACCTGTTGCTTGCCGGCTATTCGTGAATTGTCCGCACGATCCCAGTAAACACCTTGCTTCTCCATAATCTCACCTATACTTTCACCGCCGTTTTTCTGATATATCGCAGGGTCTGCCACGCCTCGTATGCTTCTTCCAGATAAATTGTCATCCTCATATTCAATCCGCCTGATTTCACGGGCAATCTTCGACGCTTCCCACCGCACGCCCTCATTGGGTGTTGAAGTGCAACCGTAAAGTTCTCTTATTCGGTAAAGCCGACCGTCCCTGTCCTGTGCATACCACCCCACCGAAAACGGACGTGAATATCCCCAGTCAAATCCACGTATTACATGCCAATCCGACGGTATCTTAAACGGCGAAATTACGTGCGTGTGCAAACGACTTTCATATCCGTCGGGATTGTTACGCCATTCCGTAAATACCTGTCCCGTAAAACTGTCCCAGTCCCCGTAAAGTAACGCCGCACGCTCCTTTTCCGGAAGAGATGCAAGACGGGTCAAATACTCGGGATTGTTCCGTAAGAGTATCTTGTTGTCAAAAACCGTGGACGGGACAAACACCCTCGATTTTCTATGCGTGATGCGTTTTCCGTCAGGTGTAACAATTTGTACGTCATCCCATATCGTCGTCATAGGCGGTGCAGGCGTTATGAACCTGTCCTTGACCCACCCGTGACCGATTCCTCCGGGATTTGCCTGAGCTCTTATGTAACACCGTATACCCGCTCCGTTCGAACGGTTTCTTGAAAACAGGTAACTGTATTCATCCCACGTAAATTGAGTCAGTTCGTCAAAATCAATAAAATCAAATCTTTTTCCCTGATAGTTGTATTTGTCTTTTTCGTGTGCAAGAGACCCGAAATATATTTTCGCTCCCGACGGAAAAACCCATACTCTTTTGGTATCCTTGTAGACCGCATCTCTGCAAAACGGTCGATATATCTCTTGCGAACGGTCTATGAGTTCCGATAATTGAGGATAAGTTTTGCGAAGAATTAGTCCTCTGTAATGCGGTATGGTCACCTGCCTTAATGCCTCTGCCAACGCACAGTCACTCTTGCCTCCTCCGGCGGCACCTCCGTATAACGCTTCATCTTCAAGACGACGCATAAAACAAGCCTGCCTCGGTTGCGGAGTCCATATTACACCGCTATGTTTGTTTTCAGCCATATTTATAATACGTCGGATTTTTGATTTTCACCGTCACCCTCCTCATAATATGCGTCGATAGTGTCGGGACTCGGCAGTTCCACAACTCCTGCTGTTTCTCCGTTTGAAATATCGTCGAAAACTCCTTCTCTCCACCGCTCCGGTTGCCTGCTTTTAAGCCAAAACATACCGGCCCTGACGTCTGCCGGAATGTAATTCTCGTCAACCGCCGTTGCAAGTTCCTCGTAGTCCCGTATTTTCTTTCCTGTTTCGGGGTCGAAATCGGAACGTTTCAGTTTAACCGTTTTGTTCACTTTAACCTTGTACCCCGTCGCTTTTCTGTAAATTGCCCGTACCACTTCAATATCCGAATTTATTCTTCCGAGCCTTAACGCCTCTTCGACTTCGGGATATTTCTTCTTCCACTTGTAAAAAGTTTTCGGTGCTATCCCTATTTTGCGAGCAATCTCCGAATCGCAAAGACCGTCCTGTGCGTACCGCCTTATATATTCGACCCCAAACTCCTCATTCCAAAGCGTATATTGACTCAACGGTTCGCACAACAGTTATCCGTTGTACTTACAGCCGAAATCCGACCTTGACCCGACTCCTCCTCGGAATATTTTCTGTCATAATACTTGTCCATAGCAAGTTTGAATACGCAATTACGCCATGCCGACGGATGACCGCAACAACCGTATAAAACGTCTCTGCGTGCCTGCCTGTCGGGAAAAGTAAACCTTGCACACTCGCATACCGTTACCTCTACCTTTTTTGCATTTTTCAAATATGGACACATTCCTGCAAACGCCATCTTAACTGCCTTTCTTTTTTAATATATGTAATCGTCAAACAAACTCAACCGCAAAACGCACGTGCTTTTTTCTTTAATTGCAATTTTGTTAAGTTTGCTTAACTGTCTGGATTATAGCACACACGTTTCACTTTGTCAACCCCCCAAAATTAAGTTTACTTAACTTTATTTGCAAAATCTATTGACATATAAATTGTTTTCTGTTATAATTCAAACTGAAATAATAATAAAGGGTTGCAAATAAATGAGTAATTTTAAAAATAACCTGCTTGTCGCAATGGAAGAAAAGCAGATAAAAGCGTCGGAACTGTCTCGTCTCACTGGCATTTCCAAAGCACGCATAAGCCAGTATACACACGGCGTATATGTCCCGAAATCGGACGCTCTCGACAACATAGCAAATGCTCTCGGTGTCAGCCGTGAGCGTCTTCTCGGCAGAGACGTTAAGGACTGTACACTGCCCTATAAACGTTTTAAACTTCTCGGAGAAATATCCTGCGGAAGACCTGTGTTCACGGGTGAAGAGAGTGAACAAACCGTAATTTCAAGTTCGGATATCGATGCGGATTTTTGCCTTGTTGCAAAGGGTGACAGTATGATAAACGCACGCATACAAAGCGGTGACGTCGTATTCCTCAAAGAATGTGATATGGTAAATAACGGCGATATAGGTGCGGTAATAATCAACGACGAGGCAACACTCAAAAGAATTTATTATTACCCCGAAGAGCAAAAACTTGTTCTTGTCCCCGAAAACCCAAACTATGAGCCATTGACGTATGAGGGCAAAGACCTTGACCTTGTGCGAATTATCGGTCGTGCCGTCGCTTTCCGCTCGAATATAATCTAAACCATAGCAAAATATGGAAAATAAATGCAGAATAAAACAAATATTACCTTGGAAATACTTATTGTAACGGGTCAAACCGTTACAATTTTTTTCAAGGTAATAAAAATGTATTATAATAAAGTTGAATTATGCGGAATAAATACGTCGTCTCTCTGCGTCCTTACCGAAGAGCAAAAAAAAGACCTGCTCTGCAAAAGCAAACAAGGCGACACAAATGCCAGACACGATATGATATACGGAAATTTACGTCTTGTTTTATCGGTCATACGACGATTTTCCGGAAAACGTGAAAATCTCGACGATTTGTTTCAAGTCGGTTGTATAGGACTTGTCAAAGCGGTCGATAACTTCAACACTCAACTTGACGTGAAGTTCTCCACGTACGCAGTCCCAATGATAATAGGCGAAATACGACGGTATCTGCGAGATAATACCGCAATAAGAATTAGCCGTTCCATACGTGACCTTGCATACCGTGCATTGCAGGTTAAAGAAGAGTTTTCTGCGGAGTATAACCGAGAACCGAGTATTGATGAAATATCCAAAAAACTCGGTTGCGAACGCATAGCGGTTGCAAGTGCGATGGAAGCGATAGTAGACCCCGTGTCAATATACGAACCCGTCTATAACGAAAACGGAGATTCGGTTTGCGTAATGGACAAAATTTGCGATACCACCACAGGAGACGACGTGTGGCTTGAAAATATCGCTCTGCAAGACGCCATTAAAAATCTTGATAATCGAGAGCAAAAAATAATATACCTGCGATACTATAAAGACAAAACTCAAACCCAGATAGCCGAAATAATAGGTATATCGCAAGCACAAGTCTCACGAATCGAAAAAAACGCATTGCAAAAAATAAAAAAACGAATGACCTGACAAAGTAAATCCGCAAAAAAAGCACCCTCAGAACAAACGATTTCGTTTGCACTGCGAGTGCTTTTTGTCATATAATTATATTATTTTTTTCTCTTTACGGAAATTGTTCTCCAAAGCATGTCGTCGTCATCTTCGTCATCCTTATTGTCCTCAACCTTTGCGGGAGCAACAGGCTCGGCAACCTCCTCGGTAGCGACGGGAACTTCTTTTTCGTCCTTTCCGTCGTTAAATCCGGTTGCAACGAGAGTTATACGCATTTCGTCCTCAGCCTCTTCATCAAATGAAACACCCCAGATAATATTTGCGTCGGGATGTGCTTCGTTTCTGATAAGCGTAAGAGCGAGGTCCGTATCTTCAAGACCAACGTCGGGAGAAACAACGAGTGATACAAGAATACCTCTTGCACCGTTGATGGAAGATTCGAGAAGCGGGCTGGATATAGCCATTCTTGCCGCCTGCTCCGCCTTGTCCTTACCCGTTGCGGAGCCAACGCCCATATGAGCGTGACCTGCGTCTCTCATTATCGTGCAAACGTCCGCAAAGTCAAGGTTGATATATGCGGGAGCGTTTACGAGTTCCGCAATGGACTGAACACCCGTGCGAAGCACGTCGTCTGCGATTTGGAAAGCGTTTTGGAGCGTGATTCTCTGGTCGCTTGTTTCTTTGAGTTTTTCGTTGGGTATAACGATAAGCGAGTCAACGTACTGTGCAAGTTCAGCAACACCGGATTCGGCATTTTTCTTTCTTACAGGTCCTTCAAATTCAAAAGGCTTTGTTACAACACCGATGGTAAGAATACCCATCTCACGTGCAACTCTCGCAACTACGGGTGCCGCACCTGTTCCGGTTCCGCCTCCCATACCTGCCGTAACGAATACCATCTCCGCTCCCGAAAGAACGTTTTTAATATCCTCTATGGATTCCTCAGCCGCTCTCTTACCGATTTCGGGCTTTGCACCGGCACCTCTGCCGTTTGTAAGTCTTTCACCGATAACAAGTTGCGTTGTGGCATTGGAATTGCTCACGGCTTTTCTGTCCGTGTTTACAGTTACGAATTCCGCACCGCCTATATTGAGCGATACCATTCTGTTTACGGCGTTGTTTCCGCCTCCGCCTACACCGATTACCTTTATGTTGGCACCGAGGACAACCGTATCGTCGTGTTCAAACATTCCCATTTATATATCCTCCGAAATAAATATTCCTTAATTTTCTTTACAAAATTATAAAAAACAGTACACATATATATCATAATACATTTGAGGAAAAATTTCAAGTGTTTTTTGTGAGTTTTTTAAATTTTTTTGCAATTTTAACGTTTATTTTCAGGTCTCCGCTTCAACCTCTTCGCTCTGTGACTCTTCCTCATCGGAAATTTCGCTTTCAGACTCGATAATATAATCTCCGATGTCCAGCGTATTGTCAACTCTCGCACTTGCCAAGGCAGGATTTTGTACGTCTATCACCGCATAAGTTCCGTAATTTACAGACCCCTCCGTAATTATTGCATCCATAACCTCAAACTTTGTTTTCAAACCGTCGCATTTGCCAACGTAAACGTAGTACTTTCCGTCGATGATAAGACGAATATTGTATTTTTCACTTAAAAATACGGCGTTCACTCTTTCCGTGTATCCGTTCTCATATAAAAATGATAAAAATTCACTCGCACAATCGAATTTGTCCGCATCTTTTCCTTTTTCCACAATATAACCGTCCTCGTCTTTTACGTCAAGCGTAGCGGAGAAAACAACGCTCTCCCCAATCCGAGGTTCTTCAATATCGGGAAGTGACATATACCTTGCCCCCAGAGATATAAATTCCAGCCTTGACTCTCGCACGTCGGTAACAACCAAATCTTTGTTCAATCCGTAAAATTTACCTCCGTATTCCGTAAAATACTCATATCCCGAAAATTCCACTTTCACGGTAACCTTTCGTGTAAAATGATTTTTGAATATGTGTATTTTTCCCGCCATCGGTAAATTTTTCCTTATCGACCTCTTTATCGCAAACGACGGTTTCAGATACATACATCCACCGACCGACAACCCCGACGCTTCCACAACCTCCGACTCGTTAAAGACGGATACGTCGCCCGAAACCTCAATGCTGTCAATCCTGACCGCAAATATAAATAACGCCAAAGCAATTACAAGTAAAACGCAAAGTGCAAATATTTTAGCCCCCGCAAGTTCGGGGTTGGAGTAATCCTTTTTCCTCAAAAGTTCGGATATGCGTTCAAGCCGCCCTTTTGACCGTTCATCTTTTTGTTCCACAACGGATTACCTCCTTCCTTTAACATTTCTTTATTTTTCGGCAATAAGTTTCATTATCGCATCGTAAATTACCCTGTTTGCGTCGGGTTGTGCGAAAGAGTTTATGTTTTCTCCCAGTCTTTTGCAAAGACCGTCGTCGGAGAGCAATCGCTCGATAACTTCTTGAAGTTTTCCGCTTTGAAGTTCACTTTCACGAACAAGTACGCACGCATCGGCGTCACTGAGTGCTTTTGCATTTTTGTATTGATGATTGTCCGCAACGTAAGGCGACGGTACAAGTATTGCCGTGTGTCCGCCGAGAGCGAGTTCGGATATTGTCATCGCTCCCGCACGGGATATAACAATGTCCGCATCAGCCATCTTCTTGTCCATATCATATATGTAATCAAGCAAAATAACATTCTTTTTGAGGTTAAGACCACGACGTTCAAACTCCTCTTTTGTATGTTCGTAGTCACGCTTGCCCGAGGCGTGAATAAATTCCACGTCCGTGTACTTGTCTGCGATTTTCTCCAAAGCTTCCGCCATGGCAAGATTTAAATTTTCCGCTCCGAGACTTCCGCCGAAAGACAAAATATGCTTGCCGACCCTCTCGACCTTTTGACAGACTTCCGTACCATTTCCGCCTATTGTCGGGTTTCCGACTCTCATGACCGATTTTGCTCCCGTCAGTGCCGAAGCGGTGGACTCAAAGTTGGTCAAAACAAGGTCAACCGAACCGCATAAACTGCGAATTGCCTTGCCTGCTATGGCGTTGGATTCGTGAAGTACCGTCGGGATTCCGAGTTTTACGCCTGCCCTCACCACAGGATAACAGGCAAATCCACCCGTGCCTATAATCACGTCGGGTTTAAAATTCTTTATTATTTTTTTTGCTTCCGACGGTGACGTCATCATGTAATAAAGCGTTTTTATATTTGCGGGATTGTATATCTTCTTCATTCCGCAAATTTTTACCGTGTATAACTTGTACCCTGCACGGGGAACCAGGTCTTTCGCCTTGTCGTTGGCATTGTGCGAACAAACGAAAGCGATTTCCGCATCGGGTTGATTTTCCTTTATTGTGTTTGCAATGGCAATAGCGGGGTTTACGTGTCCGGCAGTACCGCCCCCGGTCATAAGAACTCTCATTGTATATATCTCCGATTTGTTTTTATTTTTCTACGTATGAAAATCTTGAAATTGATAAAATAATTCCCATCTCTATCATTTGAAGAATCAGGGCAGTACCTCCCGACGAGAAGAAAGGAAGCGATATGCCCGTGTTGGGCATTGAGTTTGTAACAACCGCAATATTAAGCATTGCTTGAAGTGCGGCTTTCGTGGTCAATCCGTAAACCACAAGCGAACAGAATTTATCGGGTGCTTTCGACGCTATCTTGTACCCTCTGTGAAGCAAAAGCAGAAAAAGCACAACCACACAAGCGGCACCGATAAATCCGAGTTCTTCGCAAACTATCGTGAATATAAAGTCGTTCTGCGGTTCGGCAACGTATCCGTATTTTTGTCGGCTGTTTCCGAGTCCGACTCCGAAAAATCCTCCCGAACCTATCGCATAAAGCCCCTGTAAATTCTGCCAAGCGGAACCCTGTGGGTCTGCATCCTCTATGTGAAGCCACGTGTTTACTCTTTCCTGTGCATATCCCGAAAAGGCAAGCACAACCGCAACCGCAACAACACCCACAATACAGATAAGACCGAGCCATCGTTTGTCCGTTCCGCCGATAAACATAATAAATAATCCGAGTAGCCCCAAAATAATAAGTCCCGATAAATGCTTTTCAAGTACGACAAGACCGCAAACCAACGCTATCGCAAGCCCGGGGTAAAGTACGCCGTACCTGAATTGACCGCCGAAACGTTGATTTAATTCAATCTGCTTTTCGTGCTTTGACATTATGTACGCAAGTAGCATAATAAGACCCATTTTCGCTATTTCCGACGGTTGTACGGTAATAAACCCGAGGTCTATCCACCGCTGGGCTCCCTTACCCGTCATACCGATAAAAAGCACGGCAATGAGGAGTACAACAGAGCCTGCGTATACGGCAATCCCGAAAGGTCTCCAATATTTCGGTCTCATAAACAGGATTAACGGCACGGTGAAAAGCACCGCAATAATCAAGAAGAAAACGTGACGTTTGAAATAATACATGCTGTCGCCCGTTTCTTTGTATGAAAAGTAAGAACTCGCACTAAGTGACATTACAAGCCCGAATAATGCAAGAGCGATAACTATTACAAGAAAATGTACGTCTATACCGCCCCGTACCAAAATTCTCTCCTTGGGCCTTTCTTCTTCGACTGCCGAGATGGGATATGAGAGTGCGGGGTCGTCTTTTGCAAGTACGTCCTCATATTTGTCGTTTATCGTCTCAATGCCACGGCGAAAAAACGTTTTCACTTTTCCGTCAGTTTTCTCTTTTTTTTCGTTTTCCGATTTGACAGATACATCTTTTTCTTTTTTCAAATCCGCACCTCCTTACCCCGAATATGCGTGCCTTTGGTCACGAATAAATGCAACATATAAATCCAAGTATACAGAAAATCAAGGTCACAGTGTCAAATACCGTAACGATTTTCTTCTCTTTCCAACCGAGCATTTCAAAATGATGATGTACGGGTGCTCTCTTGAAAATTCTCTTCTTTGTGAGTTTGTACCCCACGGTTTGAAGCAGACTTGAAAGCATATCGAGTATGAAAACCATACCCATAATCATTACACCGATAAAACAATCCGTGGAAACTGCAAGACCGACAATAATTCCGCCTATAAACAGCGAACCCGTGTCCCCCATAAATACCTTTGCGGGATTCTTGTTAAAGAGATAAAATCCGCATAAAGCACCGAGAAGCGAGGCTGAAATTACGGCGTCGTATCTGTCGGACGACACACAACAAAAAGCAAACAGTGATACGGCGACAATCGCACCTATGCTTGTCGCAAGCCCGTCCAGACCGTCGGTTATGTTCGTACTGTTTACAAATCCCACAATAACAAGTACGTAGACAGGATACGCAAAGTATGAAAAATCAAGAGAATAATTTGTAAAAGGAATGGCGAAAGACGTGGATAAATTTCCGCTTGTAGCCATAAGTGCCACAAAACCCACGGCAACCGCAATTTGCAATATCATCTTCTGCTTGCTTGTAAGACCCTCGTTTTTTTCACGACGAAGTTTTGCACGATCGTCAACTATTCCTATAAGTGCATTTGCCACACCGAGCAGGATAACGTAGGCAAAAACAACGAGTTTCTTGCCGTTTACCTCTCCCATAATACCGCATACTTCAAGTATCACCCATATAAGAGATATGCAAAGCGTACCGATAATAAATCCGACTCCGCCCATGGTTGGCGTTCCCGCTTTTTTTGCGTGATTTTCAAGATAATCGTTTATGGGCTGTTCTGCCTTGTGCTTGTGAAGTATAGGAAGCGTAATTTTCATGGCAAGTACAGTTACAAGAAAAACAAGTATTGCCAAGATAACCCCTTCTATACCGATTATTGCATTTTGTGAAATCCCCGTTGTGTTTTCAATCCATTGATAAAGCATTTTTCAATTCAGGTTCGGCATTTGTACGCACGCCGAAGCCTCCCTCTTTAAAATTTCTCCGTTATTTCCTCAAACCGCATAGCACGGCTTGCCTTAAAAAGAATTACGTCCCCCGGTTTTGTCTCTCTGCACAAAACCGAGTAAATTTCGTCGGCACTGCCACCCACGCAAAAAATATTTTCGGCATTCATACCGCCCTCTGCCGCCCCACGTGCGATTTCCGCACCGAGCGTTCCGACCGCAAACAAAACGTCTACTTTCCTGTCTGCAAGATAACTGCCTACTTTTCTATGCAAAATAACGCTGTCGTCTCCGAGTTCTTTCATGTCCCCGAGTACCGCAACTTTTCTTTTGCCGTCTAACGTGCATAAAACGTCAATGGCACTCTCCATAGATTCGGGTGAGGCATTGTAGCAGTCGGATATTATCTTAAATTCTCCCCTGTCGTATATGCTCTGCCTGTATTTGTCGGGTACGTATTTTGAAAGACCTTTGCAAATTTCATCTCTGCCAAGCCCCGAAAGTATCCCCACAGCCACCGCAAAACAAGCGTCGAATATAATGTGATTTCCTATTGTCGGAATAAATATATCACTCATGACACCGCCTGCGTACCTCACGTTAAAAAGACTTCCGTCCGAAACCACTCTGACGTTTTCAACGCAAAAATCGCCTTGCCCCGATGCAGACACGTATTTTACCTTAATATCATTTCCGATTTTGCCCGATAAATTCGCAAGTAACGGCTCATCCCCCGAAAGAAGTAAAATTCCGCCTTTGCATAATCCGTCTGCGATTTCAAGTTTAGCCTTTGCGATGTTTTCACGAGTTTTGAGATATTCGAGATGCGATGACCCTATGTTTGTAATCATGGCGATGTTAGGACGGGATGCGAGTGACATTTTGCATATTTCTCCGAAACCGCTCATTCCCATTTCAAATACCGCACCCTCGCAGTCCGCCTCCGCACTCATCAGCGACATCGGCATGCCTATCACACTGTTGTAATTTCCCTGCGTTGCGAATAATTTCATCTTCTGTGCAAGGACAAGCGACACAAGATTTTTCGTCGTTGTCTTTCCCACACTTCCGGTAATTGCGACAACCTCTCGCTCAACATCGGATGTATATCCTCGTGCCATATCCGCAAAAGCGTCAATAGAATTTCTGACAACACAAAAATTCGCCCCGTCAATTTTTTCGTCCGATATCCTCTCGCACAGAAAATTTACACATCCTCGCTCACGTGCAGAACGCATAAAATCGTGACCGTCGACGTTCTCTCCCTTTGTAGCCACAAATAAAGTGTTCTTGTCGGCTTCACGTGAATCCGTGCAAATATATTCAAACGCCGACTCACCACAACCGGCAAGTACGCCACCGCAATACTTGCAAATAAGACTCATATTAAGTTTTCCGAGTCCGAGTTTTATCTTCATACGTCAACCGAATGATATTTGCTCACGTATTTTTTAACAATGTCACGTTCACAAAAATATCTTCGTCCCCCTTTGTCAATTTCATATTTTTCGTGTCCTTTGCCCGCAAGAAGGATTACGTCGTTTTTTCTTGCATTTTTAATCGCATACTCAATGGCACTCTCCCTGTCCTCAATAACCGTAAAACAGGCGTCCTTGTCAACTCCACGTAATATCTCTCCGATAATGTCCGACTTTTCCTCGCCTCGACTGTTGTCCGAAGTGATAATCACAAAATCCGCCATTGTCGATGCAATCCGTCCCATTTTCGCACGCTTTGACACGTCCCTGTCGCCACCGCAACCGAACAGAAGCACTATTCTGCGTTTGCCTCCCGAAAATTCTCTCGCCGTCCGCAAAAGATTTTCAAGTGCGTCGGGCGTGTGTGCGTAATCTATAAATACCGAAAAGTCACAGTCGATCCGAACCCGTTCAAGCCTGCCGTCAATTCCCGAAAGCCCCGCCAAAGCAATTTTTATATCCGATACGGAAATTCCGAGTTCATACGAACATATTACCGCAAGCAAAGAATTTGCCACGGTAAACTCGCCGGGTATGTTGCAAGTAATTCTTGCCCTCATCTTCGGATGACATATCTTGTACGATATGCCACGCTCGCTTGTAATAATCTGTTCCGCACAGACCGACACACCATCACCTCTTGTCGAACATCCCGTGGAAATATCGGAATATTTTGACAAAAGCCTCTTTCCGTAAACTCCGTCGCAGTTTATAATCGCCCTCTCACATTGCTCAAACAATATGGATTTTGCAAGAAAATACTCCTCCATATTTCCGTGCAGGTCAAGATGTTCGGGCGTAAGATTGGTAAAAATTCCGAATTTGAATTTTATCGGTGCGACACGAGAAAAAGTAAGTGCATGCGAACTGACTTCCATAACGACAAACTCAACTCCACGCTCTCTCATAACGGCAAGAATTTCATATAACTGCTCGGGGTCCGGCGTCGTCATATTCGATAATTCGTTGTCCGAACTTATATCAATGACAGAACCGCAACACTCCGCTCCGAGCGTACCGATAACCCCGACGCTCTCGCCCGAACAACGTAAAATTTCGTATATCATACGAGATACCGTCGTCTTTCCGTTTGTACCCGTAACGCCGATAATTTTCATATAATTTTGAGGATGCCCGTACCAAGCCGAATAAAGATAAGCCATAGCACGCCGTGTGTCATCGGCATAAATCACAGCCACGTCGCCACGTATCGCCTCAATTGCCTCACCGCTCATACACAGCAAAGCCACCGCACCTTTTTCTATCGCTTCACCGATATGTAAATGACCGTCGTGACTCAAACCCTTTATGCAAACGAATAAATCTCCCCTGCATACCGCCTCGGAATTTGAGACTATCCGTGTAATCTCAATACCCGAAAATTTTTCGTCACAATAAAGTCCCGCCGACTTGCAAAGTTCTGAAAGATTCATACTAAACCCCCGAAAATATAAATTTGTGCAAAATCAAATATTTACTTTGCCCTTGTTTTATACTTCCGTTTTTTTAGAGAACCCGTGTCGTCTCAGAATTTATTTCGGATTTTATCCGTCGTCGGTTACGTTCTCGTCCCTGAACCGTACCTCAATAACCGTTCCGACCTCTACCGACGTGCCGGCGGATATCGACTGCTCGTAAACTGTTGCCGCAGTTCCCGACATGTAACTGTTTGTTCCCGATATCTTTATGTTAAGCCCGTAACTTGCAAGCGTTCCGTTTGCCGCCGCCGCAGTCATACCGCTGAGATTTGGAACGATAACCGTTTTTCTGTCGTTTTTCGCTTCTTCCGTGGTGTACAGAATAACTTTCGACGAACCCTTTTCCATAAGCGTCAGAGGTGACGGCGACTGTGCCAAAACCGTGTCTCCGTCTCCGACGATTTCAACTTGGGACACACCGTACCTTGTTGCATGGTCGTACGCTTTCGTTACGTCCATACCTATGCACCACGGCGTTTGAATCGCTTGTTTTTCAAGTTCTTCGTCGCTGAATTTTGCATCAACTCCATAGTAAGGTAAAACCTCTTCCAACACCCGTCCGACGTACGGAGCCGCAATTACGCTTCCGTAAAGCATTCCCGTTGACGACGTGGTAGGCTCATCAACCATAATTATTACCGATATCTGCGGATCATCGGCAGGTGCATACCCGACAGTCGAACAAACATACGGCGTGTAATCCGTGTCGTGCGTGTCCTTTTTCTCGGACGTACCCGTCTTTGCCGCCACTCTGTATCCGGCAACGTATGCGTTTTTCGCTCCTCCGTCCGTGTCAACGCCCTCTTTCAAGACGGCGGATACCGTCGCTCCCGCATCTTCACTTATAACCTGACGCTTCACTTCGGGGTCGTGTTCGTATATAACGTTTCCGTCTCCGTCTCGTATCTCGCTTACCAGATACGGTGTCATAAGATAACCCCCGTTTGCCACGGCATTTATCGCCGACATATGTTGCAGTACGGAAATTTTAAAGTTCTGACCGAACGATGACACGGCAAGGTCAAGTTCCGTAAAATTGTCTTTGTCGTAAAAAATACTGACTCCCTCTCCGGGTAAATCTATTCCCGTTTTGTCAAGATATCCGAATGAATCGAAATAATTGTAAAATCTCTCCTGACCTATTCTCTCACCCATCATCATAAGAACAGGGTTGCAGGACTGTTGAAGTCCCCGTGCAAATGTCAGACTTCCGTGACCCGACAATTTGTGACACTTTATTTTCTGACCCAAAACGTAATGATATCCGGGACAGGAAAAAGTTTCGGTTTCGCTTACAAGATTTTCTTCGTAAGCCATCGCCGCCGTAACAACCTTAAAGGTAGAACCGGGCATGTACGTGTCGGTCGTCACCTTGTTGTTCCAAGTTTGAAGCAGTAACTGTTGAGTCAACGCACTTGAAAACTCTTCCGTCGTCTTGTAACCCGTACTGCTCGTGTAAGTTCTTGTCGTCGTGTCGTAAAGTTCGCAGGTGAAATTCACAAAGTCCTCACTGCCCTCATTGTAACCCGACTCATATAATTTCGACAAGGCTGAGTCAAGTTTCGTTTGACTGTCCTCGTTAAGTTTCCATGGGTCGTTTAAATCAAAATCAGGGTATGTCGCCATGGCAAGCACTTCACCAGTATTTACGTCCATAACTACTCCGCACGCTCTGTTTTTTCCGTCCGATTCTATGTACGCCTGCTTTACTTGCTCTTCCAGTTCCGCCTGAACGTAAACGTCAATTGTCGAAACCACCGAATATCCGTCCACTGCCGGTATGTAACTTTCGTAGTTGTAAGGCATTTTGTTGCCGGACGAATCTTTGGCAGTTACGTACTTTCCGTCCGTTCCGCTGAGTTTTTCGTTGTATTGATATTCCAAACCGTAAATGCCGTCGCCGTCTGAATTTGTAAATCCTATAACGTGCGACGCAAGATTTTCATAAGGATAGTACCGCTTGCTTGTCGCTTGCAGATGCACAAGTGCCAAATCGTCTATCTCCGCTTCTTCTAAAAAAGCACACACCAAGTCCGCATCCTCTTCGGATATATGCTTTTGCAAAGTCCTGTCTCTGTACTTTACGTATTCCGTCTGTTTCATTATGCCGTCGTACGTAAGTCCCAACGACTCTATCTGCGATAACCCTTTTGCTATTATTTCCGCATAGTTTTTTGCGTCCTCCGTCGTCTGACTTGCAATAACCGCAGGGTCCAAAAAAAGCCTGTACGTCGTTACGTTGGTCGCAATAACTATGCCGTTTCTGTCGTATATCTCCCCTCTCTCCGCAGATACGGGAGTTACGTGAGTTATCTGATTTATTACCTTTTGCTCGTATTTGCTGAAATTAAAAAGTTGTATGGAAAAGACTCTCAAACAGAGAAGTAAAAGAATTGCCGTGATAACACCGCAAATTATCGCCGACCTTTTCAGTACCTTGCCGCTCGGCATTCCGCCCTCCATATAATTCTCCTCTCATAATTAACAATCGTCACAATATAGGCGTGACGCTTTAACGCCGTTTTACCGTAAATCAAACCCGTACCGACTCCATTATATGTTTGTCCATACCTCGTCTATACCTGAAAATTCACGGTT
This sequence comes from uncultured Clostridium sp., assembly GCA_964526505.1. Taxonomy (GTDB): domain Bacteria; phylum Bacillota; class Clostridia; order Oscillospirales; family CAG-272; genus SVTX01. The sequence goes on along the minus strand of CAZGJC010000011.1, from coordinate 13,374 downwards.
TTCTCCTGTCGCTCAATCCGCTTCTTTGAGTCCCAACGCTTCAAGTAAAGTTATAAACGCCGACTGACGCTTCACCGTTCCCACCTCTATCTTGTCTTCACGTTCGATATATATGTACCTTGACGCTACGTATTCCGCACCGACCATTCCGTACTCGCTTTCCGCTACCTCTTTCATGTATACCATATTGTTTTTCACTTCGAGATCCGCATTCAGTTTCGCTTCGGTCTTCGTCAAACTGTCAAGTTCGGACTCCAACCTTGCCACGTCGCTTTCCGCACGGCTTACCATAACAGAAGAAATCACCACAAGCAAAAGCGATAAGGACACCAACGCAATTTTCGATAAAATGCCTCTCTTCGGCTTTTTTGCATCCGCATATCCTCTGTCTTTCGGCTCATCTTCGGGAAATCCCGAATTTATTTTCTCCAATAACTTTTTGGGGTCCGGCGGCATTATCCCCGCCTCTCGGAGTTTTTCCCCTATAAGTTTGCGTATGGCAAGCCGTGCCTCTTTTTTTGACTGTAACTTGACCTCCGACTCTTTTTCCATATCTCTGCCGGAACTTTTTTCGTTTGGAAGATTGTACCCTCTGCTGTCCTTGTAATATTCGGCAAAATCGTCGCTGTTCATATACCTTTTCGTGCCGTATATACCGCTTTTGTATTTCTTCCCTTGCACCGTGCGACCGTCGGCGGAATAACCTTTTTTCATTCGCTCACTGCGACGACCGTCGGATTTTGAATCGCTCTGCACTTTTTCGGCAATTCCCCTGCCGCGGAATTTTTTGCAAAGTTCCTCTATGTAAAATGAGCATAAATTTTTCTTATCGCTCATATTTTCCTCCCATGGGTTTTAGTTTAAATCAAAGTTTTTCCGCCACACGGAGTTTTGCACTTCTTGAACGTGGATTTTCTTCAAGTTCAGCCTCGCTCGGAAGTATCGGCTTTCTTGTAATAACTTTGACTTTCGGCTTGTTGTTGCATACGCATACGGGTATGCGTGGAGGACAAGTACATCCCTCCGACAGCCCGGCATACGTCTGCTTGACTATCCTGTCTTCAAGCGAGTGGAAAGTAATTATCGCCATTCTTCCGCCCGTGCCGAGTAGTTCCGTTGCGGATTCTATTGCGGGACGTATGGCGTCAAGTTCGCCGTTTACCTCAATTCGTATCGCCTGGAACGTACGCTTTGCGGGATGATGACCGCCGTTGCGTGCCTGAGCGGGTATGGCTGATTTTATAATTTCCACAAGTTGACCCGTCGTCTCTATCGGTGATTCTTCTCTTTTGCGTACGATAGCCGACGCAATGCGAGGAGCGAATCTGTCTTCACCGTAATCGTATATTATCTTGCGAAGCATATCCTCGGAATATGAGTTGACCACGGTGTACGCAGAAAGCGATTTGCGTCTGTCCATACGCATGTCAAGCGGTGCGTCGCTGTTGTGTGAAAATCCCCTCTCGGCAGTGTCAAGTTGATATGACGATACGCCGAGGTCAAGTAAAACGCCGTTTATTTTCTCTATACCGAGACTGTCGCATACACTGCGTATGTTTGAAAAATTGTTCCGCACCAGCGTTACTTTGTCGCCGAACTCCGAAAGTCGCTTTCCCGCCGCTTCAATGGCGGCTTCGTCTTGGTCGATTGCAATGAGACGACCGCCCCTCAATCGCTTCGCTATTTCGTAGGAGTGACCTCCTCCTCCGGCAGTTCCGTCTATGTATATCCCGTCGGGGTCTATCGAAAGCATTTCAATACATTCGTCAAGCAAAACCGACCTGTGCGAAAATTTAATTTCTTTTGTCTCCATATGTTAATTGCCCTCACGGTAAAATAAAGTCATAGTAAAATCAATCCAATCGTGTCATCGCACCTCGGACTTGCCCGATAAACGGCTTTTCTCCCGAACCAAAATGACACTTGTATAATATTATAATATATAAAATATATAAAATCAAGAGGACATGCAAAGTATTTCGTGAATAATTTAATAATTTTTGTAGAAGTCCGTCATAAAAAGACGGTGGGGTAATAATCCCCACCTTACTCCGAAAAATCGTGTTTTTTTACTCTTACAAGTAAAGATTTCAACGCTTTGAAATTAAACGGGATCAGCGGATAAAGATAACTCCTCTTCCCGTTCACCGTTTTGTTCGTTGCGATCAAAACAACAACCAAAATACTGCCTGCAATAAGCCCCCACGTGCCGAATATCGCAGTCAAAATCAAAAGTAAAATCCTCAAAAATTTAAACGCATAACCAAGTTCGTAACTTCTCTGAGTAAAATTCGCAATCGCAACAAAAGCCATGTATAATATCACCTCGGGAATTAACCACCCGATGCTAACGGCAAAATCCCCCAAAATCAGCCCGCCCACAACGGATAGCGAATTGGACAACATATTCGGCGTGTTGAGAGATGCCATTCTAAGCCCGTCTATTATAAACTCCGCAAGTAAAATCTGTGCCAAAATCGGTATCCTGCCACGCTCCCTCGGTATTATAAATAACAACCACGACGGAACAATTCCCTCGTGAGTTATCGCAAAATACCATAATGGTATCAAAAAAAGTGCAAGCCAAAACACAGCGTGACGGACCACTCTGATGTACGTCCCCGTCAAAGGAGGAAAATAAAAATCATTTGTCTCTTGCATAAAGTCAAAAATCGACGTAGGTAAAACCATCGCCTCGGGAGAATTGTCGATTAAAATCAATACACTGCCTTCAAGTAACTGTGCCGCGGCCGAGTCGGGACGCTCCGTGTACCGTATTTTCGGAAAGGGATTGTACCATCTCTCACGAATAAGACTTTCGGCAAGAGATTCGTGACCAAGCGTTATGGACTCGACTTTTATATTCCCAAGCCTTTCTTTCAATTCTCCTACGTACTTCATATCCGCTCGGTCGCTCATATAACATATCACCACGTCGGTCTGAGTGTCCCGCCCCACAGTCACGTAACTCATGGTCAGTGCAGGATTTCTTATGCGACGCCGTATAAGTGCCGTGTTAAAGACAAGCGTCTCGGAAAAACCGTCCCTCGCTCCTCTCATCACCTTGTCGCCCTCGGGTTCACTGATGCTCCGAGTCGGATAAGTCCGTGAATCTATAATAATTCCGCACGCACCGAAGCAAGACCCCAATACAAGCGTCGCCCCCGACAGCACCATCCGAACGGCAAACTCCGAGTCCTCCGTCAAATCACATTCCACCGACGTAATCTGCCTCTCGCAAAACTCACGGGCAGTTTTCACCCCCGCCTTGCAGGACTCCTCGGGAACGTCGCTTTTACTTTGCGACGCAATCCCGTCAAGTGACACAAGGTGCGTCATAAGTTTCTGCATTACAGCGTCTTTTACAAATCCGTCGACGTAGTAAAGCGTCAACTCGTCGTTGCCGATTTTAAGTATTTTCTTTATCAAGTCAAAATTTTCGTTTATGCGAAAAATCCCGTCAAATTTCTCTGCGTTGTGAGAGTAGTCCTCGTAAAAACCGCCCATGTCGCAAAATTCTCCCAAATCATTTTTTAATTATTATTTGCCGTTTTTATCGCATTTATTTAAATTTTCTCGCCTGTTTTGAAAATAAAAAAAGACGGGACCCCGACTTTCGAAAGCCGAACGCTTTCAAAACAGACGTCAAAGTCCCATCCCATATTATCGCCGAGAGTCCGCACTTCCGTACAGTAGCGTAACCCTACATAAAAATCATTTATCCTCTTCCGATGAATTGCGTAAATCCATAAGTTCATCAATAAAATTGTTAACGTCCGTAAATTCACGATAAACAGACGCAAAACGAACGTAAGAAACCTTGTCCGCAACACGTAACTTGTCCATAACCATTTCGCCTATCTCAACGGTGCTGACCTCGCTCTTCAACGAATTTTGAAGTTCGGATTCGATTTCCGAAACTATTTCATCGGCATTGACAGGTCGTTTTTGCGTGGCTTTGAGTATACCGCCGAGCAGTTTGGTTCTGTCAAACAATTCCTTTTCACCGCTCTTCTTAACCACTATTATCTGAAAAGATTCCAACACTTCAAACGTGGTAAACCTCTTCTGACACGCAAGACACTCACGCCTCCTGCGTATGCTGTTTCCCTCTTCAACGGGTCTTGAATCTATAACTTTGCTTTCCGCATAACCACATACGGGACATCTCATATTGCGACTTCTTCCTTTCGCACAATCAAGTATAAACGGCACGTCATGCCTCTTTTGATTATAACATAAAATCCGATATTTGTAAAGCGTTTTGATTTTTCAGACAAAATAATACAATTTCAGATTTATTTTTCAATTCAGTGTTTATATTTTTCATTCAGTCCATTCGATTTTGTCGAATATACTCTCCGCACTTAAATTTCATTTTAAAATTTTTCTAAAAAATAAAAACTTTTTTGTAAAAATCTATTGCTTTTTTTCTCACTGTGTGATATAATATTAAAGTCGCTGGTGTAGCACAGTCGGTAGTGCAGCTGATTCGTAATCAGCAGGTCGTGTGTTCGAGTCACATCACCAGCTCCAAAAATACCCGATACTTTCGTATCGGGTATTTTTTTATTGTTTTCAAATTTCATCCATTTTGGATATATCGTCGGCAAATCTGATATCGATAAACTTCGTGTATCCGTCACCTTCGAGTTTCTGTTTTTGGAATCCCAAATTCTTGTTCATCTTCTGAACCAAAACTATCTTTCCGTTCTGTCTGTATTCCATAGCCTTCTTTTGAATTAAGGCGTAGTTTTGAGCGTCAATACGCTTGTCATAAAGCACAGCGGTTTTTGACGGCTTGTCGGACGGCTTAAATCCCTTTTCAAGCAACGCACCCACAATTCTCTCAAAACCTATCGAGAAACCGCAGGCACAAGTTTTTTGACCCGTGAAGTTGCCTATCATGTTATCGTATCGTCCACCGCCGGCAACGCTTGAACCCTTGAAGTCATCCGACTTAATCTCAAATATCGTTCCCGTGTAGTATCCCATACCACGCACGAGAGTAACGTCAAAATCAAGATTGAATTTTCCGCCGGAAATAGTGCTTACGGCGTCAACAATGTCACGAACTCCCGAAATAACTCCGTCCTCAATAGAACCTTTGAGAGCCTGTTCGAGATACGCAAATCTGTCATCCGCTTCCATCGCACCGTGGAATATTTCCATATATTTTTCAATGCAAGCCTCGTCGTATCCGGACTCCGTAAGTTCACGGCGTATTCCGTCCTCGCCTATCTTGTCATATTTGTCAAGGATTATAAATACTGTTCCGAATTGATCCTCCGCAAAACCGCTTGCTTTTGCCATAGCGGTAAGAATTCTTCTGTCGTTTATCATTACGGTGCAACCGCCGATTCCGATGCTGTCAAGGAAAGTAGACGTTGCAATTATGAGTTCCGTTTCCGCCGTGCTTGACGGGTCGCCCAAAATATCAATGTCACACTGAACAAACTGTCTGAAACGTCCTTTCTGCGGACGTTCCGCACGCCATACGGGACCTATTTGCATAGCCTTGAAAGGAAGCGTCAGATTGGGTGCATTGTTGGAATAATAACGAGAAAGCGGTACCGTTAAGTCGTACCTCAATCCCGAATCAACAAGAGCGTCAATGTCTTGTGCCGTTGCCGACTCGTTGAGTTTTTCACCCCTTTTGAGGATTTTAAAAATAAGTTTTTCGTTTTCTCCGCCCTGTCTGCCCGTAAGATTTTCAATATGCTCAACCGCAGGCGTTTCAATCTGCGAAAAACCGAAAGTAGCATACGTCGCTTTAAGTTTCGATAAAAGATATTCTCTTATTTCGCTTTCCGCAGGAAGAATATCTCTCATTCCTTTCGTCGTTTCTTTGATAAACATTTTTTCTTGTCCTTTCGTCAAAACCAACCGCCCGTGGCGTCGGTTTGGATAATTTATCTGTAATATACGTAGTAAACTATAACCGTTCTTTCAATTCCGCCGTGTTCAAGGTCGGGTGCGGTAATAACAACTCCGTCCTTTGAAAGTAACTCCCACGCTTGCATTTGCTCTACCTTGCAACGTAAAAGCACGTCGGCAGACGCATAAACAAGTAACTCATCACCTCGAATGTTGAGTCCACCGTCCCTGCCTATAACCTCGTCAACACCGTTTTTCTTTTCGGTAACGTACTTTATGTGATGACCGCATATTTGCCTTGCCATATCCCACTTGTAACGCTTGCTGTCGGGATTTTTGGATTTCGTCGCACGACTGAAAATTTTCTTTATAAGACCCATATCTCACCTCACGTAAATTCCGGCGTCTTTCCGCCTGTAAGAAATGCGTAAGATGCGAGATATTCGCCCATAAGCCGTTTTTCTGCGTCACCCTGCGGATTGTATGACTTTTTCCGAATACCTCTCAAAAGCACGTTTTTCGGCGTTTCTTCGGGGTCTATCAATTCCATTGCAGTCACGTCGTATCCGTACGCTTCAAGTAATTTGAGACGTAATGCGTCTGTTGCCGCATCGCAAAATTTTTGTCTCAAAACAGAATGAGCGGATATAAACGCCAACGGCTCGCAATCTATCTTGCGATTTAAATCATGATGACAACACGGCGTGGATAAAATCACGTCCGCACGACAACTTACCGCTTTTTCAAGTACAATATCCGTCGCAATATCGCAGGCGTGAAGAGATATAACCAAATTTATATGTTCCTCACAAGAATATCCTCTGATGTCCCCGTATATAAATTCAAGACCGTCAAATCCGAGTTTTTTTGCCGTTTCGGAACAGTATTCAATAACGTCCGCTTTGAGGTCCATACCCGTCATTTTGACTTTTCTCTGCTTTATCACCGTAAAATAATGGTAAACGGCAAACGAAAGATAACTCTTTCCGCAACAAAAATCGCAAATGCGTATTTCACCGTCAAGCGGAAGATGCTTTTCGATATCCCGTATAAATTCCAAAAACTTGTTTATCTGACGGAACTTCGCTTGCTTTTTGTCGTATATACGCCCGTTTTGGTCACTTATACCGAGTAATTTCAAAAACTCTTCCGAACCGTCGAGAATGTACTTTTTAGACCTGTTGTTCGCACACGGTGCAATTTTGGCATACGACCGCTCCGAGAAAAGCCTTTTTTCAAGTGCCTCTCCGCCGATAAGCACGCATTTGTCGTTCTTTGATATGCGGAGTTCACAGTCGCCCGCCGTTGTAAGAAGATTTATCTGTGCAAAAGACTCTGTAAGTTTGAGTATCCTCTCCCCGTCGCAAACGGCAATGTTTTCGTGAGTTGCCTTGTTGTCCGACCTGAAAGTCTCCGCTTGGAGAGTAACCTCGGATGATATCAATTTCGGCTCAATTACGATTTTTTTGATACAATCGTCGTAAGACTTTGAAAATACAACTTTTCTCAAAGTTTCCGACTGAGCGGATTTGAGTATCAAACGACTCAAAAGTTCCCTGTTCGCTTGTAAAATATCGTTCATTTCTTCTTTTTCTTCTTTGAATTTTTCAGATTTTCGTCACCGCCGACAAAAGCGACGTTTCGCTCTCCGCAGTAAACGCAAAATTCACGTGTTATCGGTATCGTGTGACCGCAACCGTTGCAGGCAACGAAATCCGACGCCTTGTAAATCTTCTCCGCCTTTTTTTCAACCTCTTTTGCAGGAACGACGTCTTTCTTTTTTCCAAAAGAGAGTTTTGACTCTTCACCGTTGAAGATTCGTTTTAGATTTTCTCTGTGCATAATAACCACGAAAACCGCAGTCAACACCGCAAAAAATCCTGCGGCAACGCCGTCACTCTTCAAAAATGCCGAAATAAATAACGGATAAAGACCGATTCCTATAACCGATGCAAGAGATACGTACTTTGTTCCGACAACTATTATAATAAATACTATAAGACAGAATAAAAACGACAGAGGACTCATAATAAGTGCAACAATAGCCGCACACGCAACGCCCTTTCCGCCTTTAAACTTGTGATACAGTGGAAATATGTGACCGAGTACCACGAAAAAACCCGCAACGGCACCGCCCAAATGGCGACCCATAAGAACCCAACCGATAGCAACCGCTATACCCGCTTTGAGCATATCGAGAGATAACACCGCAATTGAAATTTTCTTTCCGTATGTACGTAATGCATTCGTCGTACCCGCATTTCCGCTGCCGTGCGTGCGTATATCGTCGTGAAATAAAATTTTCGACATAATTATGGAAGGATTTATACTTCCGATAAGATACGGCACAACTATGCATACCGCAAATAAAAGTACCGTCAAAAGATAGGAGTTGACGCTCGTGTTATCGCAAAGCCAAGCCCATAAACTCCATTCAACACGCACCACAGGAGTCTCTTGTACCTCGGAGAGCGGCGACGTGCTAAGTAACCCAATATTCATAGTAAATTCCCGTAAACTTCAATTAAAATAATTCAATAAGATCTTTTCTGCTGTGTGTGAAGTTGTAAACGCTTCCGTCGTTGCGAATAACCACCATATCCTCAATACGGCAACCGTATTTTCCTTCAAGATAAATTCCGGGTTCAACCGTAACCACGTGACCACGTGCAAGACGAACGTCGTAAGTCGGCACACTTGCAAGACGAGGGGATTCGTGAATGTACATACCTACCCCGTGACCGAGACTGTGACCGAATCTGCCCTCATATCCGGCACCGTTTATAATGTCTCTCGCAATCTTGTCCGCATCACGGCAAAGCATACCCTCGCAAAGCGATTCAAGTGCGGTTTCCTGGGCTTTGAGTACGGTGTTGTATAATTTTTTCATATCTGCATCCGCACGTCCGAGAACCACCGTTCTTGTCATATCAGAACAGTATCCGTCGAACTTCGCACCGAAGTCAAGCGTGAAAAATCCACGTTCGAGTTTAACGGAACGAGGAACCGCATGAGGCAGTGCCGAGGCGGTACCCGAGGCAGAAATAGTCTCAAACGCAAGACCGTCAGAACCCATTTTTCTCATAAAGAATTCAAGTTCGAGTGCGGCGTCAATCTCCGTCATATCGGGAGTTAAAACTTTAAGCATATGCTCAAATCCGGCGTCGGTTATCGCCTGTGCCTTCTTCATCGTCTCAATTTCCTGCTCGTCCTTGTAAAGTCTCATACCGTCCGCAATTGCCGACGCACCGGCACAAAGTTCTTTGCCGATAAACGTACTCTTCATTCTTTCGTATAAAGAATACGAAAGCGTCGCCTCTTCGAAAAGAACGGTCTTCGCTCCCTCTGCGTCAAGTAACGACGCAAGATATATAAGCATAGCACAATCAGGCATAACGACCTCATATTGTGTCTTGTCAACCGCCATATTTGCCGCCTCAATGTATCGGAAATCGGCAAGTACGTACGACTTGTTCTTAGTTATAAGTACGTATCCGTCCGTATAATCGAAATTCGACATATATCTGATGTTCACACGGGAGGAAATAACTGCGGCATCGGCACCCGTGCGTGCAAGTTCCGCCTTAAATTTTTCAAGTCTCGTCATAATATTTTTACTCCTCGCATAATTGATTGTAATATTTTTTCATCGCAAGTGCGTCCTCCGCCATACTTCCGTCCGACTCGCAAATTATCCTCGGTGTCAAACCGTCACGTGATATAGCCTCCATAAGCGGTTCAAATGACGGACCGTAAACCGTGTCGGCAAAAGTCAAATGTTTCTTTTCTCCCGCACCCGTGAACTCTATTTTGGAAAAATGACAGTGTAAGTTTTTCGCAACCTCGTCTCCGCACGACTCCGCTATCTTGTCAAAGACCCTGCGATAATCGTCTGCACAACGGAACAATCCGCCCTCTCTTGCGTTCATGTGACCGAAATCCACAACGGGAACGTAATGAGAATCAACTTTGCACTGCTCTAAAACCTCGTCAAGCGTTCCGAGTTGATTGACTTTCCCCATAGTCTCTATTCCGAGACGTATACTTGTGTCTCCGATAGCCTCAATAACCTTTTGCAAAGTATCCGTCGATAAACGCATAGCCTCGGTTCGTGAGATTTTTGCGGCACTTCCGCTGTGTATAACTATCGTGTCCGCACCAATGAGTTCCGCCGCCCATAACGACTTTTTTATATATTCGATGCTGTTGAGCCTTTTTTGCTCCTCAACACTCGAAAGAGATATAAAATACGGCGTGTGCAATGACATAAGAACTCCGTGTGCCTTTGCCTGCTCGCCTATCTTGCACAGCGTCTCTTCGCCTGCGATTATTCCCTTGCCCGCTTCGTATTCGTAAGCGTCAAGACCGAAATTTTTAACCCACTCGGGGGCTTGTACGGTCGATTTTTTTCCGTCCGCATAAAAAAGATTGCCGTTTCCGCCCGGACCGAATTTTGCACCGCTCATATATTTTCACTCCTTTGAATGTTTGTCAAACGTCGTTTTGCTCCACCGACGTCAACGGAAATAACTTTCCGTTTCTTTGACGTTTCAGTCAAATTAGAAATCTGTTTTCCGTTATTTTCTCGAATTTTCCGTCAAACCGAAAATATTATTTTCTGTTCTTTTTCTTAAATTTGCCGTCAAGCCAGAAAGAACACGCCTGCCTGTATTGCTCGCCGTGAACCGACACAAACTTTCTCATCGTTCCGACTTCAATTCGACGTTTGAACCTGAAAAATAAGTTGTTCTTGTCGTTGATAGGCGACACCGTAATCGTTTTAAGACCCAATAAATTTCCCGCAAGTGCGTCGGTCAAAAGTTGGTCTCCGAGCGTTGCGGTAGAACTTTCGTCCGTGCCGAGTTTGTCCATTGCAATGCGTAAATTTTTTGAAAACGGTTTTCCGCTTTTTGCGAATGCCAAAATTCCTATTTTCTCATTGAACAAATTTACTCTTTCGGGGTCGTTGTTTGATATAAACGCAGGTGATATCCCGTTTTCCGTAAGACTGTTTATCCACGCCTTTATCTTTTCGTCTGGTACCGCTTGCTCATACGGTGCCAACGTGTTGTCTATGTCGATAAGAAGTGCTTTTATACCCTGACGAGATAAAAATTCGGGCGTTACTTCATCGTATTTTGTGAATACGTAATCGGGCATCAAAATTCTTGCCATATCTTCTCCATTATAATACTTGTATTCATTGTATTATACTATATTGTAGGAAAAAGGTCAATACTCAAAATGTAAATTTCCGAATTTCCATACGTCATTAAAGTTAAAAAAACGAAAAAAGGGCGACCCGTCGGTCACCCTTTTTTCAATTTTATAGGTTATTTTTTTCGCTAAAATAGCCGTCAGTGCAATATACCGTGCAGCCTTCTCTGACATACTTTTTGGTATTCTCAGAATCAATATAACCAAACTTATCCGTTATAAAGTTCTTCCATTGTTCTTTTGTGCCGTCATACGTCACTTTAATAAGACTCGAACAAAATTCGAACACGTTATTTTTCAACGGCTCCATGCATGCTGGTATCTCAATCTTTTCAAGTTTGCGACACTCCCTAAATGCATTACTTGCTATAACCTTTGTGCCGTCGTTAATTTCACACGATGTGATATCATTGTCCGTCGCTTCGATTAAAACAAAATAAGGATTACTCTCATTTCCTAAATATTTCGCATTGCCGTATTCATTATATGCAATACTATTGCAACCGGCAAACGTCGCATAACCCACACTCTCCACACCGCTCGGTATGCTGACGCTCTTGAAATTCACGCCACCAAAGAAAGTGTAATTTTTAATTTCGGTGATTCCGTCGGGAATGACCAAATCCGTTATAACTTCTCCATTTAAGTATAAATTTTGTGCATTGTATAACGGATTTGAATTTCCGTTTTCAAATCCCGTATTGCACCACGAGACCAAATCGGATATGTATACGCCTTTAAGACCATTGCAACCGCTGAACGCATCATTTTCTATGCTCTTAATGCATCCGTTAAACGCAACTCTTTCCAGTTTTTCGCAATCCGAAAATGCAAGGTAACCGATTTTGTTTATACCGCTCGGTATATCAATTTCCAAAAGACTTTTGCACGCACCGAAAGATTTTATTCCCACACTTTCCACACTGCTCGGTATGCTGACGCTCTTGAAATTCACACCGCCGAAGAAAGTGTAATTTTTAATTTCGGTAATACCCTCGGGAATGACCAAATCCGTTATAACTTCTCCGTTCAAGTATAAATTTTGTGCATTGTATAACGGATTTGAATTTCCGTTTTCAAATCCCG
>CAZGJC010000011.1:0-1094 GCA_964526505.1 uncultured Clostridium sp. | reverse complement strand
AATTCACACCGCCGAAGAAAGTGTAATTTTTAATTTCGGTAATACCCTCGGGAATTACCAAGTCGGTTATAAGATTGTTGTTCAAATATAAATTGTGTGCGTGACGCAGAGGATTGGACGTAACGTCATCAAACGTTATATCACACCAAGATAATATATCCTGTATATATACCCCGTTAAGTCCAACACATCCGTAAAATGCGTCAGCACCCACACTTCTTACACTGCTCGGTATCTCAACCTTCGTAATACCGTTTAAACCGTAAAAAGCGTTTTTCTCTATTCTTGCAACCTTTTTGTCGTTGTACGTTTCGGGAATAAATATTTCATTGTCTTTGCAGGTGCCTATTCCAATAACGGTATAAGTGTCATCGTCTTCATTTAACTTGTACTCCAACCCGTCGCTAAACTCTTTTCTTCCGCATACCGTGCAAATACCGCCATCAAAAACGTGATTTGTAAGTTCTCCCTCTGTCAATCCGCAAATTTCGCATTTTTTCGGAGATACGCAAGTTGCACTCAACCACTTGTGACCGTTTGCATCGCATTCGGATTTTTTGTCATTCTCATCGTCCGTGGGTTCTTCCGTCGTTTCTTCCGTAGTTAACTCTGTAAACGCTTCCGTAGAAGTACTTGATTGCTCTTCTAATGCCTCACTTTGATTTTCGGTAGTATACTCGGTTGTAACTTCACTATCCGCTTGCGAAGACTTCTCATCGCCGTCATTGCACGCCACAGTGCCACCTATACAAATACAAATCGCTGAAATAGCGACAAAAATCCTAAAAAACTTATTTTTCATATCATTTTGTCCTCCGTTATCAAATACAACATAATATAAATTATGTTGTATTTGATAACGTTGTAAAATCCCTGAATTTTAGGATTTTTTTCATTTTCAAAAAGGATATTTTTTATTTGCGTAGATTTTCACTTTTTTTGACTGTTAGATTTCACAAAAAAGCACGAAAACGCTTCTACTTTTTATTGACAAAATATTTTTTCTGTGTTACAATAGACCTGCACACAAAATTTTACCACATAATTTATATTATGTGGTATTTTTTATTGCTCGGAAACCGTAACGTTTAACC